>JBEAOQ010000142.1:0-3911 GCA_041164845.1 Pseudomonadota bacterium
CCGCCGCATAGAACGCCGCGATGACCATGGCTGGAATAATGGCCGGAATAATGGTTGGAGCAATAACGGCTGGAACAATAGTTGGAACAATAACAACAACTGGCGTGACAACAACCGCCAATGGAACCGCAATTGGCGGCACGAGGATCGCTTCGATTGGCGCGATTACCGCAACGACCACCGCGATTATTACCGCGCTGGGCGGTATTTTGCCCCCTATCGCGGCACCAATTATAGTCGGCTGAGCATCGGTTTTTTCCTCGAACCCTTGTTTTTCCGCAATGATTATTGGATCGCCGATCCATGGGCCTATCGCTTGCCGCCCGCCTATGGCCCCTATCGCTGGGTGCGTTATTATGATGATGTCCTGCTGGTGAATATTTACAGCGGCGAAGTTGTCGACGTTATCCACGATTTCTTCTGGTAAAAATCACTTGCAAACACCGGCTAAAAAAGGGGCTTCCATCAATTTGGTGGAAGCCCTTTTTGCTTTATGCCATTCTCACCCCATGCAAGTCCAAAAACCCGCCGATCAAATCGCCCTGAAAAACCTCGGTGTCGCGGTGCGTGCCCGCTTGGCCGCCGACCCAACCGCCTATAAATTTCCGCTCGATTCCGCTGAAATATATGCCGTCGGTGATTTTCTCACCCCCACCGAATGTGCCAAATTCATCACCATGGTCGATGCCTCCGCCAAACCATCACACGCCTTCAACGCCGAAAAATTTGGCAAATACCGCACCAGTTTCTCCGGCGATGTCGATCCCTTCGATCCCTTTGTCCAGATGATCTCGCGCCGAATTGATGATTTTTTAGGGCTAGACCCCAGCTTTGGCGAAACCGTTCAAGGCCAAAGATATGAAGTGGGCCAAGAATTTCGCAGCCATTTTGATTGGTTTTTCACCAGCGATGCTTATTGGCCCGAACAACGCAAACGCGGCGGCCAACGCAGCTGGACGGCGATGATCTACCTCAATGATGTCGCAGAAGGCGGCGGCACAGAATTCACCGATTTGGCTATTTCCGTCACCCCCAAACGCGGCTCCCTGCTCGCTTGGAACAACGCCGATCCCCATGGCCTGGTCAATTCAGCCACCCGCCACGCCGGATTGCCTGTAACCCAAGGCAGCAAATATATCATCACCAAATGGTACCGCACCCGCCGTTGGAGTTAGGGTGGGATTCGCCCACATTTGTTCATTCGTCATGCTGGCTCCCGACGGGTCGCTGTTTCAGCATCCATCTTGCCAATGGCAACAGCTGTGCGTGGCGTGAGATGGACCCTGAAACAAGTTCAGGGTGACGGTTTGTGGGTTCACGGTGTCGGTTAAGATGGACGATTTCACATCTAGCTTTATGACTTACTCCGCCAACGCATCAGCAATCAATTCCCTTGTATTATCAACCCCATACAACGCAATAAAACTGCCCATCCGTGGCCCTTGTGATGACCCCAACAATGTCTCATACAAAGCCTTGAACCAATCGCGCAAAGCCTCAAACCCATAATGCGGATCTTTGCCAATCTCATAAATGATATTCTGCAACTCCGCCGCTGGTGCTGTTTCATCACAACCCGCCAGCTCCTCATCCAGCGCCGCCAAAGCCAAAGCTTCATGCGCTTCGGGCTTGCGCCGCTGCAAAGTCGGGGCAATAAAATCGCGGTTATAGGCCAATGCCGCCGTCACCAAAATATCCAATTCGGCCTGTTTTTGCAAATCAGCTTCGGGCACATAATTGCCCAAATAAGACCACACCTGATCCCGCGTGGCATGGCGTCCCAAAACCCCAACCAAATTCAACAGCAAACCATATGTCACCGGCAAACTGTCACCATCACCGCCTGAATACCCATTGCTCCGCAACAAATGCCACACTGGATTGCCCAGCTGTTGCTCAATCGGTTGCGCTGGAATATTCGCCCGAAATTGCCAATATTCATCCACCGCGCGCGGCACCACCCCAACATGCAGCTGCTTGGCGCTCTTTGGTTCGCGGAACAGATAAAACCCCAGCGATTCCTCACTGCCATAGGTCAACCATTGGTCAATCGTCAGGCCATTGCCCTTGGATTTCGAAATTTTCTCGCCATTTTCATCCAAAAACAGCTCATAAATCAACCCTTCTGGCCGCCGCCCGCCCAAAACTTGGGCAATTTTGCCCGATTGAATGCCGCTATCGGTTAAATCCTTGCCATACATTTCATAATCGACCCCCAGCGCCACCCAACGCATCGCCCAATCGACTTTCCATTGCAATTTGGCCGCGCCGCCAAAAATACAATGCTCAATTTCCCGTCCCTCATCCACAAAACGGATCAGCCCGGCCTCGGCGTCAACCACCGTGACCGGCACCTGCAACACCAGCCCGCTTGCCGGCGAAATCGGCAAGATCGGTGAATAGGTCGCTTTGCGTTCAGCCCGCAAAGTCGGCAACATAATCGCCTGAATCGCCTCATATGCGCGCAAAACCCCGCGCAAAGCATCATCAAACGCACCAGAATTATACCGATCCGAAGCCGAGGTAAATTCATAGTCAAAACCAAAACGGTCCAAAAATTCGCGCAACATCGCATTGTTATGATGCGCAAAACTTTCATATTTTTCAAAAGGATCGGGAATACGCGACAATGGCTTGCCCAGATTTTCGGTCAACATTGCGCCGCCCGGCACATTATCGGGCACTTTACGCAACCCATCCATATCATCCGAAAAAGCCACCAACCGCGTCGGCGCCCCGCCACTTATCACCTCATAGGCGCGGCGAACCAATGTGGTGCGCAAAACCTCTTGAAAAGTGCCAATATGCGGCAATCCCGAAGGCCCATATCCGGTTTCAAACAGCACCGGCACCCCATCCGCCTTGCCCTGCGGATAGCGTTTGACAATTTTCCGCGCCTCCTCAAACGGCCAGCTCTTGGACACCAGCGCAGCAGCGGTCATTTCGGGCGAGATATGGTCAGTCACAGTCATAATCCGCGCCTTTCGCCCGTTTCCGCAGTTTTCGCAAGCCCATACCAACTCTCGCCCCTTCAGGGGAGAGATACGAAGACTTAGCAGCTTGCTGCTTAGTCGAAGTTGAGAGGGGGCTAAAGCCCATAACGACAACAAAATTCACCCGCCCCCTTGCCCTATGTTCCATTTTCGTTCTATGTGTCAAGCAATGGATTCGCCCCCGCCTTCCCCGCTCCTTATCCCCGCGCTCCACGCCAGCCATTCGGGCTGCTGGCTGCGCGATGCCAATGGCACAAACCGCCCCATGGAAACCCAAACGGTGGCCAAGGGCGCAGCCATCACCGCCGCTTCCGACACGCACCTGCTGTTGCTTAACGCCCCGCTGATTGCCACCCGTTTGGGCTATCCCGACCTAAACGGACTAGATATTCTCGAACTCTTCGCCTTCATCTATCCGGCGCGGTTTTTGGTGCCTACCCCGCGTGGTTTGGCGCATTTTCTGGGTATACCACAAGCGACCAGCGAAGACGCCATCCCACAATTGCTGCAAACCGCCGCCGCAGCCCTGCTCGCCACCTGCGCCCACCCCGATTGGCCTGAACGCGAAGGGGCATGGACTGCCTTGCAAAATTTGGCCCGTCTGCGTTGGCCTTGGGCGCGTATTCTTGCCGATCATATCCTCACCCCCGCAAAAGCCGAACGCTGGCTGTTTGCCCGTCTGCCAGAATGGGACGAAAGCGCCGACCGCCCTCAACCCGCCCAAATTACCCTAAATGACCAAGACGTCCGCGCCAAACTGGCGACCCTCACCGGCATCGACGCCGAAACCCGCCCGGGCCAGCGCGCCTATGCCTCGCAAGCTGCCGCGATCTTCGCCCCGCGCAGCAAAGCCAAACGCCCACATATGTTGCTGGCCGAAGCAGGCACCGGCACCGGCAAAACCCTTGGCTATCTCGC
>JBEAOQ010000143.1:0-7758 GCA_041164845.1 Pseudomonadota bacterium
AAATCCAGCCCATATCGCTGGCCCAAATAACCCGGCAACCAGAATAAAAAGAACCACCAAATCGGGTCGATGCAAAACTTGCCCAGCGCAAAAGCCCAAGTTTCACGCCGCGAAATCACCGCACCCCAGCCCAATTTGGCCCCAGTCGGCACCGCATCTTGCTGAATAAAGGCCAATTCCCCCGCCGATACCCGCGCCGTTTCATCGGGCCGCCGATAGACCATCCACCACGCCACAAGCCACACCAGCCCAAATAGGCCGGTCATATAAAATGCCATCCGCCAATCAAAACCCCAATGGTCAATAATCAACCACAGCAACAGCGGCGTCAAAATCGCCCCAACATTCGATCCGGCATTGAACAATCCGGTGGCAAAGGCGCGCTCTTTTTGCGGAAACCACTCAGCCACAGCCTTTAGCCCCGCCGGAAAATTGCCCGCTTCGCCAATCCCCAGCCCAGCCCGTGCCAGCGCAAATTGCGTCACCGATCCGGCCAGACCATGCGCCATATGGCCAATGGTCCAAATCACCACAGCAATCGCATAGCCAATCCGCGCCCCCAACCGGTCCATCACCCAGCCAAACACCAGATAGGCCGCCGCATAGGCCGCTTGAAAATAAAACACGATGCTGGCGTAATCCTTCTCGCTCCACCCCATCTCCTTGGACAGGATCGGCTTCAAAATACCGATCATTTGCCGGTCAATATAATTGATCGTGCAAGCCGCAAACAACAGCGCGACAATCACAAAGCGATACCGCCCCAATTTGGCCCCAGTCTGTCCCTGCATCACAATCCCCCTCATTAGGCTGATCTAAAAGTCCGCCTTAACATATATTTACAAAGGCCCAGCGGCAATAGTCCGACAGGACACCACCCCCAAATCGTCAAATATCGCTCTTGCCCGCTGGCCAACGCCCAAGGCATGAACCCCGGTAATCGCGCCGGTAGATACCCATAATCCGCCAGACCAATCAATGCCGCGCTGCGACAAATTCCCAAGCAAAAAGCGCACCGCGCCATAGGGGCCATCCAACATAGTCGCCGCACTGCCCACACCAACCTCGGCCCCGTCAATCTCCATCCGCACCTGTATGGCGTTCAAATCCATATCTTGCCAGCCTTCCAGCCGCGCCCCCAAGACAATCCCGCCATTATTGCCAAAATCTGAGGCAATAACCGTGGCCCCATCGTCATTAATCGCGGCATAGGGTGATCCGGCCACCTCAATCCCCAGACGCACCTCATCAATCATCAGCTTGGCTTGCGCATTATCCACTGGCGGCACACCCCGGCCCCCCGCCGCCACATGCAGCATCAGCTCAGCCTCAACTGCGGCAAACCCGCCAGGAAATATCGGCATAGCCACCGCATCGCCCGTCGCTATCGGCACAATATTGGCTGTAAAACATGGCCCTACCAGCCGGTCAGCACCCAGCTGCTCCGCCGCCGCAGGGCCAATCCGCCCCACTTTCCACGCGCCCACCGAACGGCCATCCAGCGCAATCGCCAAATCCTGAATCTGATAGGCAGCACACATATCCAGTGGCCTGTCGCCGGGATAGGCTGACAACGCAACGCCCGCATGCCGTGCCGCGACAAAAGCACCAGCAATCTCCGCCTGATTCGCGTTCACTTCTGAAAAATCGGCCAATGCCACCCCCGCCACATAATGATCCTGCTCATATGACGGTATATAGACACCGGTGTCAATGACAATGACCCGCGCATTTTTTGCTGCCCAAAATCGGAATCAAACACCCCTTCACCCACCCTCTCACAGGGTTACACCGCGCTTCCATATCGCAATGCTGCGCTGATTGCCGCGCTCGGCTGCACATAGCTTGCCGCTGGCCACCGCCAAAATCAGTTCCATAAATGCGGCATCCACCGCCGCCATATCCCCATCCAACACCGCCCCCGCATCAAAATCAATCCAATGCGGCTTGGCACTGGCCAGCCCATGATTCGACGCAATTTTCAGCGTCGGCACCGGAAAGCCCAACGGCGTCCCGCGCCCCGTGGTAAACAGCACCAAGCCCACTCCCGCCGCAGCCAGCGCCGTCGATGACACCGCATCATTCCCCGGTGCTTCCAACAAGGTCAGTCCCGCTTCCACCGCCTGCGCGCCATAGGCAATCACATCGACCAGTGGCGCATGGCCACCCTTTTGCACCGCCCCCAGCGATTTTTCCTCCAGCGTGGTAATGCCCCCCGCCAAATTCCCCGGTGATGGATTTTCCGATACCGGCAATCCCTGATCCAGATAATACCGCTTAAACCCATTTATCAGCCCCGCCGCATCATCAAACACCTTGGCGCTCACCGCCCGCTCCAGCAAAGCCTGCTCCGCGCCAAAAATCTCCGGAATTTCGGTCAGCACCACCCGTCCGCCCGCCGCGCTCAACCGATCAGCAAAGCGCCCCAACAGCGGGTTGGCGGTCAACCCCGAAAAACCATCAGACCCCCCACATTTCACCCCGACACACAACGCCGACAACGGCAATTCCACCCTTTCCGCCTGCGCTGCAACACCCACCAATTCATCAATCAGCCGCGCTGCTTCCGCCATTTCATCGCCCGCCGCCTGTGATGTCAGCGTCCGTAGCTTACCCCGCACCGCCTCAGGCACCACCGCGATCAAATCGGCCAATTGATTCGATTCACAGCCCAATCCCAACACCAACACCCCCGCCGCATTGGGGCTGGTCGCCAACCCCGCCAACAACGCCCGCGTGCCCGCCAAATCATCGCCCAATTGCGAACAGCCATGCGGATGGGTAAAGGCAAAAACCCCGTCAATTCGCCCCGCCGCGATCAATCCGGCATGGCGTATCTGCGCCTCACGCGCTATCTGTTCGGCCGTAATCCCGACACAGCCCACGGTTGGCAAAATCCAGATCTCATTGCGCGTCGCCGCCCGCCCATCTTCGCGCAAATAGCCTTGCCATGTGGAAATTTCATCCGCCGCCACCGTCGACCCACCACCACGATTTCCGCCCGCCACATAGGCCAGCTCCCCCGCCAAGGCTGTGGATAAATTATGGCTATGGACATGCGCCCCCGCCGCAATCGCCCGCGATGCCCGCCCAATCATCTGGCCATATTTCACCACTACATCGCCGACCTCATGGCCACACAAAGCCAGCTTATGCCCCTGTGTCACTGCGTCAGCGGCCACAAAATAGGCATCCACTGCGGCAAATTCCACCCCCGCCACACAAAACCGTTCACCCGCCGCAATCGCCCGCAAAGCGACCACCACCGTATCCAGCGGATGCACCAACAACACGGCAGGCGATGATTCTGTGTTAGACGCCATAAACAGACCTCATTTTGACTCTGACACCTCGCTTGGATCATAAAGCCCTCTCCCCTTCACGGGAGAGGGTTGGGAGAGGGGGAGTCAATAACGCGAGTGGGGGAGACAACCCCATATCTATCACGCTTTAGGAAACCGGTGTCAATCTTGCCCCGCTCGCACAAGTAAGGCAAGAAGCGCCAACAATAAAGGAAACCTCATGGCCCTAGGCCGCAATCGCGCTGGAAAATCCACCATCAATGATGTCGCCCGTCTGGCCGGAGTCTCGAAAAAGACCGTCAGCCGCGTAATCAACCGCTCGCCCTTGCTCAACATCACCACCCGCGAAAAAGTCGAAGCGGTGATTGCCGACATCGGTTACGTCCCCAATCCCCAAGCCCGCGCCTTGGCGCTGCGCCGCAATTTTCTGCTGGGGCTGATCCATGACAATCCCAATGCGCAAATGGTGCTTAATTTTCAAGAAGGCGTGCTCGATGCCATCCGCGACACCGAATTTGCCTTGGTCGTCCGACCCGTTGACCGCGCCAGTCCCAAGCTGTTCGATGACATCCGCAAATTTATCGAACAGCAGCGGCTGCATGGGGTGATGATCCTGCCGCCGCTGTCGGAAAATGACGAATTGGCGGCTTTGGTTCGCAATCTGGGCTGCCATTATGTGCGGATGGGTTCCGCTCCGCTGGATGATAGCGCGCATCTGGTGCAATCCAATGACCGGCAAGCGGTGCGCGAAGCAGTGGATTATCTGATTGCCCAAGGCCACCGCCATATCGGTCTGGTCGCTGGCCCCGATGGCTTTCGCAGCGCCTTTGAACGCCGCGAAGGCTGGCGCGATGCCCTCGCCGCAGCCGGCCTCGACCACGGGTCAGAGCAAATCGCCAGCGGGCATTATACCTTTGAATCGGGCCGCGATGCCGCCGCCCAATTGCTTGGCTCCGCCCATCCGCCCACCGCCATTTTCGCCAGCAATGATGTTATGGCCGCTGGCGCGCTCCATGCGGTGCGCGAACGCGGCCTGACCGTGCCCGATGATGTCTCGATTATCGGTTTTGATGACACCGCCATCGCCGCCACCATCTGGCCGCCGCTGACCACGGTGCGCTGGCCGATCCGCGATATGGCCCGCTCGGCCGCGCTCAAACTGATCCACCCCGAAACCGCCCCGCATGAACAAAGCCTGTTCCCCACCATTTTCGTCCCGCGCGCATCGGTCACCAAACCACGCGACTGACCACCCCTTCGTCATTCCACTACACGCGTCATTCCCGCTCCCCCCTTCGTCATTCCCGCTCCCCCCTTCGTCATTCCCGCGAAGGCGGGAATCCAGCCCAAACAAAAACGCCGCGAAGCGTCATCATTATGCGATCTATAAATCTCAAACACACCCACAAAATCCCCTTGCCCCCGCGCATGACACCGGTTACCAACAACCGATAATCCAATCCATCGGGAGAATCCCACGTGTTCGCCAAAACCTACCATGCCACCCACCCCGATATGATGGACTGCGTATCCAACGATGATCTGCGCGACCGTTATCTGGTCGGCGGCATGTTCCAACCCGGCCAAGTCACCCTCAATTACGCGCATAATGAACGCTTTGTCATCGGCGGCGCAGTTCCCGGCGCATCCCCGCTGAAAATGCCGCTGCAAACCGCCCCCGCCAGCGCCGCCGGACATACATTTTGCGAACGCCGCGAAATGGCAGCGGTCAATATCGGCAGCATGGGTGCGATCACCGTCGATGGCCAAAAATTCGCTATGGGCAACAAAGAATGTCTTTATATTCCAATGGGTTCACAAGAGATCATCTTTGAAGGAGAAGGCGCAAAATTCTATCTCGCCTCGGTTCCCGCGCATAAAGTCTGCCCCATCAAACATATCACGCTGGCTCAAGCCAATCCGCTGGCCAAGGGCGATCTGGCCAATTCCAACCAGCGCACCATCTATCAGCTGGTCATTCCGGGCGTCTGCGAAAGCGCGCAATTGCTGGTAGGTCTAACCATTCTCGAGGAAGGCAGCGTGTGGAACACCATGCCGCCGCATCTGCATGACCGGCGCAGCGAAATTTACCTCTATTTTGACCTGCCCGAGGCCAACGACCGGATCTTTCATTATATGGGCGAACCCGATGATATGCGCCATATCGTCATCGCCAACGAACAAGCCGTCATCAGCCCGCCGTGGTCGATCCACATGGGCAGCGGCACCAAAAAATACGCCTTCATCTGGGCCATGGGCGGCGAAAACCTCGATTACACCGATATGAACGTCCTCGACATCTGCCAGTTGAAATAACCACGAATGACCCTCTCTCTTTAGGGAAGGGTTGCCTTCTTAAAAGCCCCTTCCCCTTTAGGGGAGAGGTTGGGGTGGGGTCTGTCAAACGGACACAAAAGATGCGTTTTGAATATGGATAATGTAATGAGCACAATGTTCAACCTCACCGGCAAAGTGGCCCTCATCACCGGTGCCAATACCGGCATCGGCCAAGCCATCGCCGTGGCACTTGCTCAGGCCGGTGCCGATGTCGCGCTGGCGGGCCGGTCTGACCCTGCTGAAACCCTGGCCCGCATTGCGCAAACGGGCCGCAAAGCCACCAGCATCACCGCCGATTTCTCAACCACCGAACCGGTGCAACGGGTGATCGACGAAACCCTCGCCGCACATGGCCGGTTGGATATTCTGGTCAACAATGCCGGCATCATCCGCCGCAGTGATGCCGTCGATTTTTCCGAGGCAGATTGGGATGCGGTGGTGGATACCAATCTCAAAGTGCTGTTCTTCCTCAGCCAAGCCGCCGCCCGCCCGATGTTGGCCCAAGGCAGCGGCAAAATCATCAATATCGCCTCCTTGCTAAGTTTTCAAGGCGGCGTCCGCGTTCCCGCCTATACCGCCGCCAAATCGGGCGTCGGCGGGCTAACCAAAGCTCTGGCCAATGAATGGGCGGCGCATAATGTCCAGGTCAACGCCATCGCCCCCGGCTATATTGCAACCAACAACACCGCCGCGCTCCAAGCCGACGAAGTCCGCAACCGCCAGATCAGCGAACGCATCCCCGCAGGCCGCTGGGGCAAGCCCGAAGACATAGCCGGAGCAGCGGTATTTCTGGCATCAGGCGCAGCGGATTATATCACAGGACATGTGTTGGCGGTGGACGGTGGCTGGCTGGCACGGTAATTTCACAAAGGGTGAAATTCTCTCCTCCCCCCTCCCTTTCAGGGGAGGGGCTGGGGGTGGGGTCTGTCAAACACATACAACCCTCACCCGCCGCACCCTACTCCTATCGGCAACCACGACAGCCCTCATTCCCACCGCATTGTCCGCAAAACCAACCCAAACCGACGCATACCATGGCCAAACCGACGGCCAGACCACCGTCTACAAAGGCATCCGCTACGGCCAAGCCACCCGTTTTTGCCCCCCCAAACCAGTCGAATTCCCGCAGCAATTGGGCATTTTCGGCCCCGTCTGCCCGCAGCAAAGCGACCAGTATCAACCCCAAAGCGAAGACTGCCTCTTCCTCAATATATGGACCAAAACCGCCCCAAAACCGGCCCATAATACAGCCTTAAAACCAGTCATGGTCTATATCCACGGCGGTGCCTATTCCAATGGCAGCGTCACCGACCCGCTCAACAATGGCGCAAAATTGGCAGAAAATGGCGATGTCGTGGTGGTCACCGTCAACCACCGGCTGAATGCGCTGGGCTATCTCTACCTCCCCACCCGCTTCCCTGACAGCGGCAATAATGGCCAACTCGATTTGATTCTGGCGCTGCAATGGCTGCAAAAAAACATCGCTGTATTCGGCGGAAATCCGCGCAATATCACCCTTTTCGGCCAATCCGGCGGCGGCGCCAAAATCGCCACACTCATGGCCATGCCCGCCGCCAAAGGCCTATTCCACAAAGCCATCACCATGTCCGGCCAACAGATCACCGCCTCCGGCCCACTTAACGCCGCCCGCCGCACCGAAGCCTTTGTCGCCAAATTAAACGGCGCAGACCCCGCAACCGCCCCGATAGACCAGCTGATTTCCGCGCTTTCCGCCACAGACCCGATCCTTGGCGGCGGGGTTTACATGGGGCCGGTGCTGGATATGCGAAACCTCATCCGCCACCCTTTTTACCCCGATGCCGCACCGCAAAGCCTGCATATCCCGATGATGCTAGGCAATTGCGTGGCCGAAACCCGTGCTTTTTTCCCGCCCAATCACCCAAAATTACAAGGGCTTGACTGGGATAATCTGGCCACTCGCGCCGCGCCGGAAATGAAAATAGACATCAACCCCGATTGGGTGCTGGCCCAATTCCGCAGCCGCTATCCATCGGACTCGCCCGAAACCCTGTTTCACCGCATCGTCACCGCCGCCCGCAGCTGGCGCGGCCAAGTGATCGAAGCTGAAGAACGGGCCAAATCAAACGCTCCCGCCTAT
>JBEAOQ010000144.1:0-2927 GCA_041164845.1 Pseudomonadota bacterium
TCTGCTGATTGATCGAAGCGGCAAATTCCTTGTATTTATCGGGCAGATTACCGCGCACCGCATGTTGCAGACTGGCGACATTATCGGCGGTCCACGCATGTTCTTCGCCGCGCAACCGCAATCCATACATCCCGCCTACATCCAACATATGCGCATAAATTGGGTTATCGCCATAGGCCGTCGCGTGGCGGCGCACCGATTCTTCGGCGACCTCAGCAATGCCCACGCCTTCAATCGTCGTGGCAGTGCCGGTGAAATAGGCATCAACAAAGGCGGTGGACAGGCCAACCGCGTCAAAAATCTGCGCTCCGCAATAGCTCTGATAGGTCGAGATGCCCATTTTGGACATGACCTTCAAAATCCCTTTGCCGACCGCTTTCACGTAATTTTTCTGCATCTCATAAGCCGACAGCGGCAGATCCTTGCGGATGCGAATATCTTCCAGCGTTTCCAGCGCCAGATAGGGATTGATCGCTTCCGCGCCATACCCCGCCAAAGCGCAAAAATGATGCACTTCGCGCGCTTCGCCGGTTTCAATCACCAATCCGGTCTGCATCCGCAAACCCTGCCGCACCAAATGATGATGCACCGCCGCCGTCGCCAATAATGCCGGTATCGCAATACGGTCCGGCCCCTGCCCACGGTCTGACAGGATCAGGATGTTTTTATCGGCCAGCACCGCCTCGGTTGCCGCCCAGCACATTTCCTTGATCGCTTGCGCCAGACCAGCGGCTCCCGCTGCCGCATCCCAGCACATATCAATCGTCGTCGTGCGAAATGCGCCATCCAGCGCCGTTTCGACGATGCGGATTCTCGCCAGATCGTCATTGGTCAGGATCGGCTGATCGACCTCCAGCCGCTTGTGCGAACCGGCATCATGCCCCAATAAATTGGGACGCGGGCCAATCATCGACACCAAGCTCATCACCAATTCTTCGCGGATTGGATCAATCGGCGGATTGGTCACTTGGGCAAAATTTTGCTTGAAATAATCATAGAGCAAACGTGACCGGCTCGACAGCACCGCAATCGGCGTATCGGTGCCCATCGACCCCAGTGGATCATCGCCCGCCGCACCCATCGGCTCCAAAAATTTGGAAATATCTTCTTGCGTATAACCAAAGGCTTGCTGACGATCTAACAGGCTCACCGTCTCCACCGGCAATTCCGCCGCATCTGGCTCTATCGCCAAATCTTTCAACTTATACTGGGTGTTTTCCAGCCAAACGGCATAAGGCTCTTCCTCGGCCAGCTTGGCCTTGATTTCTTCATCCTCGATAATCCGACCTTCTTCAAGGTCAATCAACAACATCCGCCCGGGCTGAAGCCGCCATTTGCGGGTGATATTGTCCTCTTTAATCGGCAAAACCCCGCTTTCCGACGCCATCACCACCAGATCATCATCGGTCACCAAAAACCGCGCCGGACGCAGGCCATTGCGGTCCAACGTCGCGCCAATCTGCCGCCCATCGGTAAAGGCCACCGCCGCTGGCCCATCCCAAGGCTCCATCAACGCGGCATGATATTCATAAAAAGCCCGCCGCGCTGGCGACATCAGCGGATTGCCCGCCCATGCTTCGGGTATCAGCATCATCACCGCATGGGCCAGCGAATAGCCACCCGCCAGCAACAATTCCAACGCATTATCCAAGCAGGCCGTATCCGACTGGCCATGCGGAATCAGCGGCCACATCTTGTCCAAATCCGGCCCCAGCAATTCGGATTCCATCGTCCGGCGGCGGGCATTCATCCAATTCACATTGCCGCGCACTGTGTTAATTTCGCCATTATGCGCGATAAAACGATAGGGATGCGCCAATTTCCAGCTGGGAAAAGTATTGGTCGAAAACCGCTGATGCACCAGACCCAGCGCCGAAACGCACAGCGGATCGCGCAAATCATCATAAAAACTGCCGACTTGGGTCGCCAGCAGCAATCCCTTATAGACCATCGTCCGGCTGGAAAAACTGGGCATATATAGCTCGGTCAGCCCGGGCAGATTGTGTTTTTCCGCCAAAGCCGCCAGCGGATTTTGCGCCTGTTTGCGGATCGCCAGCAATTTGCGCTCGAAAGCATCCTGATCGGCGCAATTATCGCCGCGCCCGACAAAACATTGGCGAATCACCGGCATTTGCGCAATCACCGCTGCACCCAGACCTGCTTCTGTGGTCGGCACATCGCGCCAACCGATCAGGCTTTGGCCTTCCTTGGCGATAAATTTCTCAAAATTGGCCACGGCAAAATCACGGCTGGCCTCATCACGCGGCAAAAAGCACATTGCCACGGCATAATCGCCAGCTTTCGGCAAAGAAACACCCGCACCCGCCGCCCAATTGCGGAACAAAGCATCGGGCAATTGAATCAAAATCCCAGCGCCATCGCCCAGCAAAGGATCGGCACCTACTGCGCCGCGATGGTCCAAATTGTGCAAAATCTGCAAAGCCTGGGTAACAATGGCATGGCTTTTCGCACCCTTGATATGGGCGACAAAGCCCACACCACAGGCATCATGCTCATTGCGTGCGTCATAGAGACCCTGAGACTTTGGAAAACCCATCGAAATTCATTCCCGCAAGCCGAAGGATGCGGCAACCGCCGCCTTCGGAACACCAATATATGAGACGCGAATCATGGACCGCAGCTACGGCGCAGAATGCGTTACCGTCCCCATGGCGAGGAGCTGCGGATTTTGCAACAAAGTTTGGGGGTTCAGGGCCGTGATACGCAGCAAAAACCAGCTAAATAGCTATGCAAGTGATTCCGCTGAGGCAGGTCTTGTCCTAAAATCACTGTCGCGGCACATATTCAGCCGGTTTTTAGACCATTTAACGCCGCCCGCAATATATCAATGGTGACGGCGGGAGGCTCGGGGGACTGCCCAGTTTGGGCAACCGCGACCTCTGTTGCAATGGATTTGCGCTGCATCG
>JBEAOQ010000145.1:0-2852 GCA_041164845.1 Pseudomonadota bacterium
CGCCATCGACATGGGCCAGTGGATGATCGAAGGGCACCAATTGCGGCTGCACCCGTTGGAACAATTGGTTGACCCCCGTGCTGCCGTCGGTTTCGGCCATGCCGATCAGCCGGATAACATAACCCAAAGCATCAGCCTGAGCGATGTCCGCCGCCAAAATCCGCGAGATACCCGCTGTTTGCACCGAGGCGAAATCTATTTTGCTGCCAAAGGCGATGGCCGAAAGAATAGCCAATTTATGCGCCGCATCGGTGCCTTCGATGTCAAAGCTGGGGTCGGCTTCGGCATAGCCTTTGGCTTGGGCTTCGGCCAGCACATCGGCAAAATCGCGGCCCGTGTCTTCCATGGTTGATAGGATGAAATTGCAGGTGCCATTCAAGATGCCATAGATCCGGTCAAGCGCATTGGCGGCGGTGCCTTCGCGCAAGCCTTTTATCACTGGCACACCGCCCGCGACGGCGGCTTCGAACCGCATCGGCGCGCCAGCATTTTCGGCCAGAGCCGCCAATTCCATGCCATGATGGGCGATCATCGCCTTGTTGGCCGTAACCAAAGCCTTGCCATGGGCAAAGGCATTTCGCGCCAAAATCAACGCGCCGCCATCCGATCCGCCAACCAATTCGACCACGACATCGACATCATCACGCGCCGCCAGCGCGGTCATATCATCTTCCCAAACATAGGGAGACAGATCAATCCCACGGGCCTTGCTGCGGTTGCGGGCGGAAACGGCGGTGACCACCAAAGGCCGACCAGCGCGGCGGGCAATCAGCGCGGCATTGGTTTCGATCAACCGGATCACCCCTGCGCCCACCGTGCCCAGCCCCGCCAAAGCAATTCGCAGGGGGGGATTTTTGCTGATATTCATGTTTACGTCCGCCATACTGCCCTCTTTGTGATGTGATATATATATGTTGCATCATTATCAGTATTGCGAGCGAAGTGAGACGCAGTCGACCAAAGGTCAACCTGTCCAGTGCGGGTGATGGATTGCTTCGCTACGCTCGCAATGACGGATAGAAATATGCTAGATTTGTCGCGTTAGGGCAGGGCGGGCTATAATTCTAGCCTCTAGTTCGCCCACATGGCCCAAGCGAATCAATTACCAACCGATAATCCCGCGCCGCTTGGGCACGGTTTACCGCGCCATCGGACAAATTGCTGGTGGCGGGCAGGGCGGGGGGCAGGAAACAGGCCAGCCGATACCAAGCCAGCGTATCGCGCTGCGGCGGGGTTCCCGACACATCCATCACTTCGGAAAAGGACACCGACCAGCTGGTTGGTTTCTTTGGTTGATGCACCACAGTAATCGAGGCAGGTGCGCCCGAGGGAGTCGAGAGAAACAATTGGGTCTCGCCCTCACCGGCCAAAGTTCCCGGCACATAAATCGCCTCACGCACGGATTTGACGGGAGCGGGAGCATCGGGTGATTGCAGTTCAGCAATCACCCCGCGCAGCCGTGATTCCAACCCCGCATCCCAGATAAATTGGGCATCGGGGGCCACCAGTTGCAAATCACGCCCCGCATTATCGGCGGAGATAGCCCCGGCGCGGGCGATCAGTAGCACGGATTTTTTGGTCAATGGTGGCAGCTTGCCCTTGGCATCAAGCCGGACGTTGACCAAATAGCGCAAGGGAATGGCTGGGTTTAATTGCCCCATCAATACTGACTGCACCCGTGCTTCTATATATAGCCGCGCAAAACCCATCGGCAGGGGGCCGCTGCGTTGCGGCTCGACCAGCGCCGTTTTGCGAATTTCAACGCGGACAATGACATCCGCCATGGTCCCCAGATCGGCCAAATCGGCATAAGAGGGAGCCGCGAGGGACGGAACCGAAGCGGCGGATAATGCCGAATCCGCAGCGCGAATCACTGTGCCGGTCAGTGCATAGGTTAAGGCGATGGCCATGCCCATCAGGCCAAAATGGCGAATCAGATGATTCGAGACGGGGTGCGGATTGCGGCTTGGCATGAATTTTTTCCTTAAACAGCTTTGTTGCAGCCCTGTAACATGCTTCAAATCGGAACAAATCGACATCAAGCAGTGGAATAGCACAGATGAATCTTTCGTTAACTTATTAAACATGCGGATAAGGCGTTGCACTGATAAATCATCATCGCTATGGCAAAGATAACAGGCCCGTAACAAAAGAGGCCTCTAAGCGCTGAGCGGATTGACGGGTTATCGCAAAGCGCACCGGAAACCGGCAGGGTGAAATTGAGATTGGTTTTGAAGGTGGGTTGCCGCTTTCAGGGCATATTTGGTTTTCTCCTTTTGGGGAATTTGGGATTACCCCTTTTTGGGGATTGGATGGAGTGATGAGGCTGAATGGCTTACGCTGACCAACAGATGAGTAATAACCGCATTTATGCGGCCATCGTCGTTGCCCTGATACACGTCTTTGTTGGCTATGCCCTGGTGACGGGTCTGGCCTATTCGGCGGTCAAGCAATTGGTGAAGAAGGTGACCACGGTTGACGTGAAGGAAGACGAAAAGCCGAAAGAGCCGCCTCCGCCGCCGCCCAAACCCAAAGATGTGCCGCCGCCTCCTGTGGCCCCGCCCGTGCAGATCAATGTGTCGGTTACGCCGCCGCAGATCCAAACGGTGTCAACACCGCCGCCACCGGCGCCGGTTTTTGTTACGGCTGCGCCTCCTCCTCCCGCTCCGCGTTTTGCGCCTAAGGGCCCAGCGCCCAAGGGCAATTACAAGGAGTGGATGTCCACCGATGACTATCCGACCCGGGCGATGAATGCCGGCAAGCATGGCACCGTGCGGGTAAGCCTTACTGTGAGTGCAGATGGCAGGGTTGCGGATTGTCAGGTGGTTGGTTCCAGCGGCACGCCGGAATTG
>JBEAOQ010000146.1:0-4367 GCA_041164845.1 Pseudomonadota bacterium
CCTAATGGCTCAACCCCCGCCGCAACGGATATTTTGCGCCGTCGAATTCGTCGAACACTTGGTCCAAGGATGGGTGGTCGATCGGGCCGCTTTCGCAGTCGTTTACCAGATTTTGCTGGCTGACATAGGCGATATAGGCGCTTTCGCCGTTTTCGGCGAAGAGGTGGTAATAGGGTTGTTCGCGTTTGGGGCGCAGCTCTTGGGGGATGGATTCATACCATTCTTCGCTGTTGGCGAAAACGGGATCGACATCGAAAATAACCCCGCGAAAATCAAATTGCCGGTGTTTGACCACATCACCAATGGCAAACCGCGCCTTGGATGCCAGCGGCGCGTCGATCAATTTGCCCGCTGATGGCGAGAAAAATCGGGCGCGATCAGGGGTGGTTGCGGGGTTTGCAGCGGGAAAAGGGGCTTTGTCCATAGGGGGAATATAGGTTTTATGTGGGTATGAGACAAGCGGGCGTTGCGGAAAATTTGTGCATGGGGTGAATTTAACGGCGGCGGGGGCGTTTTTTGCCTTGGCAAAATCGGCGGCATGGGCTAGGCGCGCGGCTTCTCGACCGGATGGGCTGGCTCATCCATGGCACTTTATGGAGAGGTGGCAGAGTGGTCGAATGCACCGCACTCGAAATGCGGCGTGCCCGCGAGGGCACCCAGGGTTCGAATCCCTGCCTCTCCGCCATTTTCGGCTGCTGCCTCTTATGCTGATGCGGAATTTGCCGACTGGCTTTGACAATCCTGCCTCGACAGCGGTGCGTGGCTGCGGCAAGGGGAATTTGGATTTTACGAAAGGCGGATAGGTGGCAAATCATAGCGGCGGGGCGCTGGCAGGGTTGACCGTGATTGAGTTGGCGGGGATTGGGCCTGCGCCGTTTGCCGGGATGATGTTGGCTGACCATGGGGCGCGGGTGATCCGGATTGATGCGCCGGCGCGGGCTGGGCAATTGGATATAAATGGATCGGTGGATGTCTTGGCGCGGGGGCGCGAACATCTGGCGCTGGATTTGAAATCTGACGCGGGTCATGCGCGGATGATGGAATTGTTGCGCGGTGCGGATGTGTTGATCGAGGGGTTTCGGCCCGGGGTGTTGGAGCGGCTGGGGCTGGGGCCGGATGTGTTACTGGCGGCCAATCCACGATTGGTGATTGGCCGGATGACCGGATGGGGACAGGACGGGCCAAAGGCGCGTTTGGCGGGGCATGATATTGATTATATTGCTCTATCAGGTGCATTATCAACCTATGGTTCGGCGGGTGGCAAGCCGATAATGCCGACCAATGCGGTGGGTGATTTTGGCGGCGGCGGGATGATGCTGGCTTTTGGTATGTTGGCGGCGGTGTTATCGGCGCGGACAACGGGTATGGGTCAGGTGGTCGATTGCGCGATGGTCGATGGCGCGGCGCTGGTTTCGGCGATGACCTATGGCCTGTTTGGCAATGGGCTGTGGCAGGAGCAGCGCGGCAGCAATTTGTTGGATGGCGGGGCGCCGCATTACAACACATATGAAACTGCGGATGGTCGATACATTGCGGTGGGTGCACTGGAATTGCCATTTTATAATGCGCTGATCGCGCGGCTGGGGCTGGCGGATGATGCGGATTTTGCGGGTCAGGCTGAAGCGGCGGATTGGCCCGCGATGCGCGAAAAATGGGCGGCGTTGTTTTTGACCAAAACCCGCGACGAATGGTGCGCGTTGTTAGAGGATAGCGATGCCTGTGTTGCGCCGGTTTTGGGTTTGAGCGAGGCACCGCTGCATCCGCATAATCTGGCGCGGGGGACATTTATGCTGCGCGATGGGATTATCCAGCCCGCGCCTGCGCCGCGTTTTTCTGCGACACCTGCGCCGGTTATGGCTGCGCCGGTGTTAGCGTGAGGGGAATATGGGCGCGGATTGATCCGATCGTGCGGTTGTTATTGGCGGCGATGCTGTTGGCGACGGTGTTTCCGGTGGTCGAGGTGTGGCGGGACTTTGCGCAGAGCGTGACCACTATCTGCGTGTTTTTGTTGTTTTTGATTTATGGGCTGAAATTGTCGCGGGCCGAGGTGCGGATTGGGATGCGCAATCATCGGCTGCTCTATCCGCTGCTGGGTTTTGTTTTTGGGGTGATGGTGCTGGCGGGCTGGCTGATTTGGCGGGGTGTTGCGGGATATTTGGCCCCCAGTTTGGCGCTGGGGTTTTTATTTGTCGGGGTTTTGCCCAGCACGGTGCAATCGGCGACCGTCTATACATCTTTGGCGCGGGGAAATGTTGCCAGTTCGGTGGTGGCGGCGGCTTTGGTCAATATTGCTGGGGTGTTTATTTCCGCGCCATTGTTTGCCCTGTTGGCGGGGGGTAAAGCGGCGGGGGTCAATAGTGGGGCGCTGATAAAGGTGTTGACCACTTTGTTGTTGCCATTTGTGATCGGTCAGGTGTTGCAGGGCTGGCTCTGGCCGAAATTGCGGCAATTTCCGCGTGTGGTGATGATGGCGGATCGCAGTTCGCTGGGGATTGCGGTCTATATCGCTTTTTCCGGCGCGGTGGTGGATGGGCTGTGGACCAAGCTGGGGCTGGGGGCCTGGGCGGCAATTTTGATCGGATGCGCGGTGTTATTGCTGGTGGGATATGGCGGGGCCTGGCTGTTGGGCGGGATTTTGCGGCTGACGCGGGGCGATCAGATTGCCATGTTGTTTGCTGGTGCGCAGAAGAGCGCGGTCGTCGGGGTGCCGCTGGCCAGCGTGTTGTTTCATCCGGCGGTAGCGGGGATGGTGATGATCCCGCTGCTGACCTATCATCTGGCGCAGATGCTGGTGGCCGCGCCGATTGCTGGGCGGTTGGCGCGGGGTGGTCATACGTCCAGTTTTTGATGCCGCATTGACCACCACACCGCTGCGCCGATCATCGCTGCGCCGATTAAGCCGGTGATGGCTTCGGGGATTTCGACCTTGGCCGAGGCCAGCATGATAATTCCCAGCGCGACAATCGCCCAGAATGCACCATGTTCGAGATAACGATATTCGGCCAAGGTGCCCTTTTCCACCAGCAGCATGGTAATCGAGCGGACGAAAATCGCGCCGATGGACAGGCCGATGGCGATGATTATCATATTGTTAGACAAGGCAAAAGCGCCGATAACCCCGTCCAAACTGAATGATGCATCGAGCACATTGAGATAGAGGAAGGCACCAAGCCCCGAACGGGCGACGGCGCCGGTGAGGCTGCGTTGGGCTTCGCGTGATTCCATAAAACTGCCCAGACCTTCGACCGCGATAAACGAGATAAGGCCGATCAGGCCGGAGGTGAGAAAGGTCATGGCGTCGGCGGCGGGGAGCATTTTGGCAATGCCGAGCAGGATTAACAGCAACATGCCGATTTCGGCGGCTTTGATACTGGCGAAAATTTGGAGTTTATCTTCGAGCCAGCTGAGCCAATGGACATTTTTTTCGGAGTCAAAAAAGAAACTGAAGCCGACCATTAACAGGAAAGCGCCGCCGAAACCGGCGATGGCAATATGGGCGTGGCTGACGATTTCTTCGTATTTGGCGGGTTCATTTAGTGAGAGATGGATTGCCTCCCACGGGCCAAGCCCTGCGGTGAAGCCGACAATTGCCAAGGGAAACAACACGCGGGTGCCAAATACCGCAAACAGCATCCCCCAAGTGAGAAAGCGTTTTTGCCAAAGCGCATCCATATCTTTTAGCACCGCCGCATTGACCACGGCATTGTCAAAGGACAGCGAAATTTCGAGGATCACCAGAATGAACACAATCCACAACATCCCCAGTGTGGCGGTGAGCGAGTGACTGTCATTCCAGCCATAGGCGGCGGCCAAAGCAAAGCCGATGGCCGAAAGGATCAGTGAGCCTTTGAAATAATGGAGAAATTGTGAGAGCAAGGGAGGGGTCCTTAGGGTTTGGGGCTGTGACTTTTCATGGCGAGAGAGGTGAGATTTGGTGATGGATTGCTTCGTCGCTGCGCTTCTCGCAATGACGGGAGGTATTTATTTTGGTTGATAGGTATGTTCGGCGGATGGAAAGCTGCGGGCGCGGACTTCTGCGGCATAGGCAATCGCGGCAGTTTCGATGATCCCCGCCATATTGTCATAGCGTTTGACGAAGCGCGGCACGCGGTCAAACATGCCCAGCATGTCCTCGGTCACCAACACTTGCCCATCGCATTGTGCCGATGCGCCGATGCCGATGGTGGGGATGTCGAGCGATTGGGTGAGGGCGATGGCGATCGGTTCCAATACCCCTTCGACCACCACGGCAAAAGCCCCCGACGCCGCGATGGCTGCGCCGTCGGCCATGATTTTTTCGTGTTCTTGCTGGCTTTTGCCGCGTGCGCCATAGCCGCCCAGCGCGTTGACCGCTTGTGGGGTCAGGC
>JBEAOQ010000147.1:0-3400 GCA_041164845.1 Pseudomonadota bacterium
ATTGATTATGGCGGCGGTGAGTGTGGTGGGCTGTCATAAAACTGAGGTCAAGGTGGATCGGCCAGCCTCCGCGCAAGGTTTTCCGGCAGCAGATCGCCCGGTTTCCCAAATACGCTCAAACGCATTTTCGACCGAAGCGCGGCGCGATAGTGTCAATGAAGCGCGGTTGGTGATGGCGATGGCCGCTATTCAACCCGGCATGACTGTGGCCGATATTGGCGCGGGCGAGGGCTATTATACCGTGCGATTGGCCCCGATGGTCGGGGCACGCGGGCGGGTCTTGGCCGAGGATATTGATCGGGCGGTGTTGGTGCGGCTGGGTGATCGGGTGGCGCGGGATCGGCTGGATAATATTTCGATAATACAGGGGGATGAGGCCGATCCGCATTTGCCCGATGGCAGTTTTGATCGGATATTTCTGGTGCATATGTATCATGAAGTGCGCGAACCCTATGCGTTTTTGTGGCATTTAAGGCCCGCTTTGCGCAAGAATGGGCGGGTGATTTTGGTGGATAGCGACCGGCCATCGGATGCCCATGGCATTCCTCCGGCACAGGCATTTTGCGAATTTGCCGCGCTGGGCTTTCGTTTGACGCAATTTGTCCGTAAGCCGGAAATAACGGGGTATTATGCGCAGTTTGAGTTGGCGGGAGGGCGACCTTCCGCTACGGCAATCAAGCCCTGTAAAGACACAGTGAATAACAATGCAAAGGCCATTTTGCCATAGGGCTAATTTGCCGGTGGAAAGCAAATATTTTATGAGTTTCAAGGGGTTAAAGCCAATTACCTATGGCGGTCGCGAAGTGTGGCCGCTGGTTGAAGGCGGCAAAGGTGTTTCTGCTACGAATCACGCCAGTTCGGGCGCATGGGCGGCGGCGGGCGGCATCGGCACGGTCAGCGCGGTTAATGCCGATTCGTTTGATGCGGAGGGTAAAATTATCCCTCAGATTTATGCGGCCCTGACGCGGCGCGAACGGCATGAGCAGCTGATCCAATTTGGCATTGATGGCGGCGTGGCGCAGGTTAAACGGGCCTATGAAATGTCGAACGGTAAGGGCGCGATTAATATCAATGTGCTGTGGGAAATGGGCGGTGCGCAAGAGATTTTGGAAGGCGTGCTGGACAAAACCCGTGGGATGGTCACGGGGGTCACCTGCGGGGCGGGGATGCCTTACAAACTCAGCGAGATAGCCCAGCGGTTTAATGTCCATTATCTGCCGATTATCAGCTCGGCCCGCGCTTTTCGCCTGCTGTGGAAGCGTGCCTACCACAAGGTGCCCGATCTGTTGGGTGCGGTGGTTTACGAGGATCCATGGTTGGCGGGCGGGCATAATGGCCTGTCGAATGCCGAAAATCCGCTGGAGCCGCAAGACCCCTACCCCCGGGTCAAGGCGCTGCGTGATGTCATGCGCGCTGAGGGCATTTCGGATGATGTGCCGATTATTATGGCCGGCGGCGTGTGGTTTTTGCGCGAATGGGACAATTGGATTGATAATCCTGAATTGGGCCAGATCGCCTTTCAATTCGGCACGCGGCCATTACTGACCCACGAAAGCCCGATTCCCCAAGGGTGGAAAGATGCGCTGCGTGAGATCAATCCGGGCGATGTTTTGTTGCACAAGTTTTCGCCGACCGGGTTTTATTCCTCCGCTGTCCGCACGCCGTTTTTGCGGTCGTTGGAGGCGCGATCGGAACGCCAAATTCCCTATTCCAAGGTTGAGGCGGGCGAGCATACCGTGCAATTGGATGTTGGGGTCAGGGGCAAGAATTTTTGGGTCACGCCCAAAGACCGCGATCATGCGCGTGAATGGTCGGCGCAGGGTTTTACCACTGCGCTGCGCACGCCAGATGATACGGTGGTTTTTGTCACGCCGGATGAGCGCGAAATAATCCGCAAAGATCAATCTGATTGCATGGGCTGCCTGTCGCATTGTGGTTTTTCATCGTGGAAAGATCATGATGATTACACCACCGGCAGATTGGCCGATCCGCGCAGTTTCTGCATCCAAAAGACTTTGCAAGATATTGCCCATGGCGGACACGTCGATGATAATCTGATGTTTGCGGGCCATGCTGCCTATCGGTTCAAACAAGACCCGTTTTATTCGAACAATTTCACGCCTTCGGTGAAGGAATTGGTGGATCGGATTTTGACGGGGGATTGATGTTTTAGAGCCTGATGAGATTGGCTTGCTTTTATAACTCCCTACCCCAGCGGGGAGGGGTTGGGGGAGGGGGTTCACGCAGAGACGCGGAGGAAAAAGAGAGACGCAGAGCGGCTTGGCTGTAAGAAAGCCAATAAGTGATTCTATTTTCGATGCAGCAGATAGCTTTCTCAACATTTCACAATATCTCTGCGCCTCTGCGTGAACCCCTTCTTTCTTTTCTATCGGTCATATGCGATAGCCCGCCCCCTCATGGGGTAGGGTTTATAATTCAATCCAATTCCCACGCCCGCTCGCCGTGGCTGGTTAGATCCAGCCCTTCGCGCTCTTCGTCCTCGCTAACCCGCATCGGCACTACTTTGCCAAGGCCCCAGCCCAGTGCCAGCGTGGCGATTGCGGACCAGACCGCTACCGCGCCCACGCCCAAGGCTTGTGCGCCGAATTGGCCGCTCATGGTCTGGCCAGCAGCATAGCCACTGCCGCCCAGATCGGGTGACATAAACAGGGCCAGCATCAGCGAACCGCTCATCCCGCCGACACCATGCACCGCGAAAACATCCAAGGAATCGTCAATTTTCCATTTGGATTTAACCAATTGGATCATCGGCAAACAGATCACCGCTGCCGCCACGCCAAACGCAATCGCCGCCATGGGCGAGATGAAACCCGCCGCTGGTGTGACCGTGGCCAGACCCGCGACCGCGCCGGTGGCAAAGCCGACGCTGGTCGGTTTGCCGACCGTGAAGCGTTCGATGACCATCCACATGATCGCCGCCGCACAGGCCGCGAGGTGGGTGTTTATAATCGCATTGGCGGCTTGGGCATTGCCGGCTAGCGCCGATCCGCCATTAAAGCCGAACCAGCCAACCCACAACAAAGACGCGCCGACCATCGTCAGCGCGGGGCTGTGCGGCAGCATCAATGTTTTGGGAAAGCCTTGGCGTTTACCCAGCAAAATCACTGCCATCAGCGCCGAAACCCCCGCTGTGGTATGGACGACAATTCCGCCCGCGAAATCCAAAGTTCCCTGTTGCGCCAGCCAGCCGCCGCCCCAGACCCAATGCGCAGCGGGGGCATAGACCACCAAGCCCCAAGCAGCGGAAAACAGCACCACCCATGAAAACCGCGCCCGATCGACCCATGCCCCGACCATTAGCTCCGGGGTGATGGCGGCGAAGGTCATTTGAAATAGAGCAAAGGTGCCTTCGGTGAGAGTGGTTGCCGGATGCACCGCC
>JBEAOQ010000148.1:0-3706 GCA_041164845.1 Pseudomonadota bacterium
CTGCTCAACAAGCGGGGGAAATAAAGCATATGGCACCGATATTCAGACCGCATTTCGCAAAGCCATTTTGGCCAGGACAGGCGATCAAATCGCCTGTCCTGGGATCAATATCCGGCAAGTATGGGCGCGTATGGCAAGCCAGCTGATCGTCAAATCAGAAGCTGCGCTGAATTGGGGTGGTAAAACCATATGGGTCGTGCAGGATGCTTTAACCGACTATATCCGAAAAAACACGGGCTTAAGGCTTCAAGAAATGAAGTCAGGCATGGCCAATGAAGTGAATATTATTTCCGCAAGCGGACGTTCGGATGATGTGCCGATGTTATTTTCTGGCCCTATCAGCGTTGCAGCTAGCGATGAGGCGAGTTTTTCGGATATATTACGGGCACCGTTTTTGCCGGATATTAATGTGGTTTTGTCGAAACTGTCCTGTCCGCCCACAGGGAGTTTCATCGTTCCCGAGCAGTCTTGATATTGAATTAGCGCCCCTACGCCCCCCGCCACACCGGCTTGCGCTTTTCGGCAAAAGCCCTTGGCCCCTCCTGCGCATCATAGCTGGTGTAGCATTCCACATGCGCCGTGCGGGCGGCCTCCAATGCGGCGGCGCGGCCCATTTCGGTGGCCAGCATGACTGTTTCGCGGCCCGCTTGCACTGACAAAGGTGCGCCTTCCAGCACCTCTTGCGCCAGCGCAATCGCTGCATCCATCAATTCCGCCGGTTCGGCCAGCCGGTTGACCAGCCCAATTTCATAAGCCCGCTGTGCGCTAATCGGTTTGCCGGTCAGGATAATTTCCATCATAATCCGCTGTGGAATCATATGGATCAGCGGCGCGGCCCAGGGCGATCCGCGCCCGACTTTGACCTCGGTTATGGCGAATTTGGCACTGGTGCTGGCGACGCATAAATCGCAAGCCTGCGCGATCATCCAGCCGCCAGCAAAGGCCACGCCATTGACCGCTGCGATGGTGGGTTTGGTCAGCGTGATATTTTCATAAGGCACCGGAAACATATCCAACGGCGGCACCGCCATGCCGGTATCGACCATTTCCTTGAGATCACCACCTGCACAAAAAGCCTTGTCGCCCGCGCCGGTCAATATGGCGATGCGCAAGGCGGGGTCGGCCTCAAACCGCGTCCAAGCGTCAAACAACCCCTGCCGCACCTCACGCGACAGACAGTTGCGGGTGTCGGGGCGGTTGATGGTGATAATCGCAATGCCATCGGCACGGGCGTCGAACAGGATGGGGGTGGTCATGGCATTGGTTCCAATATGCCGAGCGATATATCTCCCCTCCTCTTCAGGGGAGGGGCTGGGGGTGGGGTCTGTCGATTATACGCGGTATTGCCTGTCGGGATAGACCCCACCCCAACCCCTCCCCTAAAGGGGAAGGGGCTTATTACGGGTGCCCATCGCATCTCAAAACCCCCGTGCAAAAATATCATGCGCCGCCCGCGCCAATTCCTCTTGGAAATCAGGATGGGCAATCGCAATCAACCGCCGCGCCCGCATCGCCAGCGGCACCCCGCGTAACTGCGCCGCGCCAAATTCGGTGACGATAATATCGACCTCGCTGCGGGCGGTGGTGACGGGGCCGGACAGCGATGCAACAATTTTGCTGATTGATCCGCCCCGCGCCGTGGAGGCCAGTGCGATGATCGAATGGCCACCCTTTGAGCGCACCCCAGCCCGAACAAAATCAACCTGGCCACCCGTGCCGCCCATATAGGCCGCGCCCGATTGCTCGGCATTGACCTGTCCGGTCAGATCAACCTCCAGCGCCGAATTAATCGTCACCAGACGCGACAATTGCGCCAAAACCCTGGCATCATGGGTATAGCTGGTCGGGGTCATGCGGATGGCGGGGTTGCGATGCGCCCAATCATACAGCCGTTTTGTGCCGATCAGCGCGCCATTGATCGACACCCCCGCATCAATTTCCTTAGCCGCATTGGTCAAAACTCCGGCCTCGGCCAGATCGACCAGCCCATCGCCCAGCATCCCCGAATGGACGCCCAAATCGCGGCGGTCGGTCAACAGCCGCAAAATTGCATCGGGCACCGCGCCCACACCGGTTTGAATCACCGCGCCATCATGGATAAATTCCGCGCAATTTCGGGCAATGGCTTGGTCGGTGGGGCTGATTTTGGCGGCAGAAACCGCGACCGGCGGACGGTTGACTGCCACCGCTACATCAATTTCGGATGCGTGGATCATTTCGCCATAGGTGAAGGGCACGCAATCATTAACCTCGGCAATCACCACGCGGGCTTTGCTGACGGCAGCGCGAACATAGTCGCTGATTAACCCGCAGCTGTGATTGCCATCCGCATCGGCGGGGCTGACCTGAATCATTGCCACATCACAGGGCAACGCGCCTTGGCTAATCAGCGGGCCAACTTGGCCGACATGGCAGGGGATGATGCCGAGTCTGCCCGCCTTGGTCATCGACCGCAAAGTGCCAATCGCCCCCATGCTGGACAGGGCAAAGCTGGCGCCGGTGTCGGGGGTGAAAATACCGGAAAAGCTGGTGGCAATAAAGGCAGACAGGTCGCCAATATCCGCCCCTTGCGCAATCAACGCCTCAATCAGGGTGGAAGGTTCGCCGCAGGCTTGGCCCATGATGATGGCGTCGCCTTGGCGGATATAGTGTGCGAGGTCGAGGGCTGAGGGGGTGATTTGCATATTCATAGCCCCTCCTCTTTAGGGAAGGGGTTGGGGTGGGGTCTGTCAAACCAACACTGCACATGGGGATAGACGCCACCCCCAGCCCCTCCCCTGAAGGGGAGGGGAGGTAGCTGCGCGAACACTTTCACAACACCCCCGCTTGCCGCAGCAACCGTTCCGCCCGCGCCAAATAGGGCCGATCCACCATCCCACCCTGATAGCCTATCGCCCCAACCCCCGGATTGGCGGCGAACAGGTCAACAATCGCTTGGGCATCGGCAATTTCCGCCTCGGTCGGGGTAAAGGCCGCGTTGATAACATCGACCTGCGCCGGATGGATCGCCATCATCCCGCGAAAACCTTGTTGGCGAACCATTTCAGCGCGCAAACGCAAGGCCTCCAAATCGCGGAAATCGGCGGAGATGGTTTCAATCGCTGTCACCCCCGCTGTCGCCGCGCCCAGCACGGTCAGGCTGCGCGCCAGTTCAAAAGTAAAGCTGTAGGAGCCATCGGGATTGCGGTTGTTGCTGGCCCCGATTGAATCGGCCAAATCTTCGGCGCCCCATGTCAGCGCGACGACACGCGGCGCGCCCTTGTAGGTGCCGGTGTGGAACATGGCCTCGGCGGTTTCGGTGATGAGGACGATGACAGGAGTGGAGCCTTCTTCGATGCCATGCGCTACTTCCAGCGCCGACAGGCAATGATTCAGCCGTTCAACATCGGCGCGGCCATAGACCTTGGGCAGCATAATTCCGCCGGGATGCGCGGGCATGATCGCTGCCAGATCCAGCAGGGTAAAGGGGCCATCGAAGGGGTTGATCCGCACCCACAGCCGTGCGCGCTGTTGGGGATTGGCGGCCAGAAAATCATGCACCATCTGGCGGGCGAGGCGTTTATTTTCAATCGTGACCGCGTCCTCCAAGTCGATCAGCACTATATCGGCGCTGCCTTCCATGGCTTTGGTCATTTTCCGCTCGCTGTCGCCCGGGGCGAACAGCCATGAACGGGCGGTAATAGGGTTTGGCATGGAGGTTCCTCTT
>JBEAOQ010000149.1:0-5179 GCA_041164845.1 Pseudomonadota bacterium
AGGCTGCTGCTTCCCGTAAAATCCCATTCAAATGGGGTGAGAATCTTTTCCAGATTGGCCTTGTTAAAATTGCCATCGGCCAGCCCATTTACCGCCCGATTGGGACAATGTATCTGCCACAAATCGCCCGCTGCCTTTTGCGCTTTGACCGCAACCAATTGCCGGACTGCTATTGCAATATCAGGACACGCCACGCGCACCCCGCGTTGACCAACCCGCATCAGAACCTCGGCGCGCAGCAACATGACATCGGCTGGAATATTATCAGCCTGTTTTGCATACCACGTCAGCCAATTGGGCCGATTGACCAGCCGCTCGACCATCGCCGCACGCCCCCTAGGGTCACGCTCGATAGGGTCCATCACCGTTCTTTCGCGCAACAATTGCGGTTGCTGGCGCAGCACGGCATCCAACCGCTCACTGGCTACGGCATAGTCCCCCACCTCAAGCGCACGTCCCATCCAATAGATTTGGGTATAGGGCACCCGCCAGCCCATCTGCCCCGCCACCCGAAACACGCGGTCGGCGTCATCCGCCTTGCCCATGGCAAAATAACCCGCCCCCAACAGGGCGGCGCTGGTTGGCTCGACCGGCGATTTGGCCAATAATTCACGGGCCAAGCTGGCCGCCCCCGCCCCATCACCTGCTTTTAGGCGTGCCTCGCCCAAAATCTCCAAAGCCTGAACCGCAAAAACATGCGGCACCCGCGCCGCCCATCGGTTGCTCTTTTGGGAATGGCGATCCAATCCGCTGCCAATCGCGGCAAAGATAAACAGCGCAGATAAAACACACGCGGCCAAGCGCATGGGGACTATCCCCCGCCCGCCGCGCCAGAAAGCGTCAGCCGTCATTTATCGTCCGAGGATGAATCATATTGATAATACTCATAGCCATAATAGGTGGAATAACGATTGCCGGCTTTCAGCGGATCAAATTTGGTCAGGACAGCGCCCAACAAGATCGGCCGCATCGAACGCAACCGGCGCAACGCGGTTTTCAGCGCCCCGCGCCGAGAGCGATCCGCCTCGACCACAAAAATAACCCCATCAACCAAGGCCGACATCATCGGCGAATCGGCCAGACCCAAAATCGGCGGGCTATCAATAATCACCACATCAAACGTCGCTGCCAGCTCTTGCAAAATTTCTTCCAACCGGGTGCTCGACAGCAATTCGGTCGGGCTGGGTGGCACTGGCCCCGATGGAATCAGCGTCAAATTGTTCTGGCCAGATGCTTGCCACACACTTTGCATCGGATCTTGGGTGGTCAACAGCGTCGACAGCCCGCGCTCATTGTCATAACCAATCCGGCGATGCAGCGATGGACGGCGCAAATCGGCGTCGATCAGCACCACTTTTTTACCCATCCGCGCAAAACCATTGGCCGTGGCATAGCTGGTGGTGGTCTTACCCTCGGATTGTTGGGCGCTGGTAATCAGCATCACCCGTGGCAAGCCTTCTGATGTCGAATAGAGCAGCGACCCACGCAGTGAGTTATAGGCTTCCGAGATCGGTGATTTGGGATCGCTTAAGGCATCATCCGGCTCACCCTCATGCGAACGTGGCACCACACCCAACAGCGGCAAGCCCAATTTGCTTTCAATATCTTCCGGCACCCGGATCGAGTCATCGAATTGGTCTTTCAAAAAGACGGTGACTGCGGCCAAACCCACGCCAATAATCAGCGCCAGCATCAAATTCTTGAGCAAATTCGGCGATGAAGGCTCCAAAGGCACATCAGCCGTATCAATAATCGCGATATTGCTCAGGCTGATCCCCGCCGATGCGTTCAGCTGCTTATAGCGTTGCAACAGCCCGTCATAAACCTCGCGGTTGGTATCCACTTCGCGCGCCAGCAAGCCATATTGGACATTGCTGTCTTGTTCGGTGAGGGTGGCCCCCTTCAAACGATTCACTTCGGAAATTAATTGCCTTTCCGAATCGAGAGCCGCTTCATAATCGGCTCTAACCGCACCCTTAATATTGCCGGCGTTGGATTGAATTTGCCGATTAAGCGCGGCCAGTTGCTGATTTTTGGCTTTGACCGTAGGATAATCATCCAAATGCCGCGACCGCTCTTGTTGCAATTCGGCTTCGAGAGTGGCGCGCTGGGTCAGCAAAGTGGCGATGGTTACATTTGAAACCACATCGGTTGATGCCAATGATCCACCCTTGCCCACAGATTTCCAACGCCCCTCCAACGCAATCCGCTTGGCCGTCGCTTCATTGGCGGCATGGTTAAGCTCTAACAGGCTGGTCGTGGTCACCGAACCGCCATTCATGCTGCTTTCTTTATCGGTATTGGCATTGCGCGTGCGAATCAGCCCCGCATTGCGCGAATATTGGTTCAAATCACGCTCTGACGCCTCTAATTTGCGTTTGGTTTCGGCCAATTGGCTCGACACAAAATCCCGCGCATAGGCCGAACTGTCAAAACGGCGTTGCAGACTGGATTGGATAAATTCGCTGGCGTAAGCATTGGAAATATCCGCTGATAAGGCCGGATCGGTGCTTTCATAACTGATGGTCACAATCCGCGAATCGCGTGGCAGTGCTACTTTCAGATTTTTCAGCAACAGCTTAATCATCTTGTCGCGCACTTCACCCGCCGAGTCTTTAACTTCGGGAGCATCAACCTCTTGTGCCGCAAAAAACCTTGGATTCGCGGTTAATTTGAGCTTTTGCGACACCCGTGTAGCCAAACCACGGCTTTTCAAAACATCAACCTGCGTTTTCAAATAGCGATCCGCATCCGCATTGCCCATTTCCGACGCTTCGCTTTGTTCGGCATCTTTTTCGCTAAACACCCGCGTGCTGTTGGCATTGATTTGAATAGTCGTACTGGCGGTATAACGCGGGGTTTCCAACATCGTTATCAAAATTGCTAACATTATCGTCGAGGCAATAATCGCCCCAATCAGCAACAGATTGCTGCGAACAGCAGCAACAATATAGCGGAAATCAAACGCAGAGCGCCTTGCCGCAAAGGCACCATTTTCATCATTCAGGTCTAAATTGCCCTGAGATGATCCAAAATGCTCATCAATTGACAGTGAATTTGACACGTCGGTGATCTTTCCGCTAAATTATTTGATGGCGTAGAAAATATTGAACAAAGGGGCCGCTTGCAAAATATCAAACCAAGCCCCTTTTAAGCCAGACAATCCGACCACAACTTTGTCGCCAGCTATAATCTGTGGATCAGGCGCATGGCCGCTGCGAATTTCATTCAGATTAAACCGCGCCCCCAAATGCTGTCCTTTGACATCGCGCAACACAATGACCTCATTTAATTTGGCTTTTTGGGTAGGGCTATGCGCCATCGCCAATGCCCCAAGCAACGTCATATCCGGTGTTATTTCAAACCGGCCCGGGTCGCGCACTTGGCCTTCAACGGTGAAATTTTGTTTTTTGCGTTCAGCCATGCTCACGGCAACACGCGGATCACGAATATAACGCGCCCCCAATTTGCGGGTAATTTCCGCTCTTACAGCCGAGGCTGTGCGCCCCACTGCGGCCACATCCCCCACCATTGGGAAATCTACATTGCCCGCTTCATCAACCAAATATTGATCGGAAGTCAGGTCTTCTTCTCCCAAAACTTTAATCGCAAGACGATCGCCAACCCGAATCAAATCTTCCTCAACCGAGCTTACGCGGTCAGGAATTGTGTCATAGGCGGCCGCGCCAATCGGCAATGTCGAAGGGCGTGAGGAGGCGCAGCCCGTGGACAGCATTATCATCACAGTCCCAAAAGCAAGGGTGCATTTGCGTATCATGTGTTGTCTCTCACTGTGTTTGACACCTGAACATCTCCGCTTTTACCTGTGGCCAACAAAAACCCAGCACAAACAGCCGCAATAGCTGCCAGTGACATTGACCGCATCGGGTAATCAATCAAGCTGTGTAGACCAATTATAACCAGTATTATTACGGAACAAAAATTTTGTGCGCGCATGGCTGACGCAGAATCGCCAATTCCCCGCCAAGCCGCCCTGCCAATCTGTAAAACTGCCACCATAAACAAAACTGCCCCTGGAATTCCGGCTTCAAGCATTAACTCTAAATAATCATTGTGGGCACGATTGGTTAACAGATCGCTAACCACCTCTAATCTCTCTATCGACGTAAATATGGGAATAAAGCTGCCAAGCCCGCTGCCCCATGGCAAAAAGTGGCGGATGGCATAAATCGTGTCGTGCCAAATTTCGGGCCGAAATTCTGTTGCGGTTTGAAAGCGCCCGAAAACCCGCGCCAAAACGGCATTATTTGACAGGGCTATAGCCAAAATTAAGGCAAAAATCCCCAACCCCGTCATCGCCATCAACCATTGCGCCCGCCCCAATTTCAGCCATCGACGCAAAAGCCACAGCTGGGCAAAAATCGGCACCGGTAACAGCATCATCCCAGAACGCGACGCGGTGAGAATCACACCGACACCTAATAACAGCGATGCGCCCCCGACAAATCCCAGAAAATACCGCAAATGCAGAGCGCCACCACGGCCTAAGGCATATTCTTTGGCGACAGCCGTCAGCGCGACCATGGCGATCAACAAAATATCCGCTTGATGATTATGGTGCGATTGAAAGCCGTTAAGAAAATTGACGCCAGGCAGATAAAACCGAAAAATATTGGCATTTTCGCCCGATAATTGTCCCGCACCCACCAGCAAAGACAGCAGTGCCACGGCGGTAATACCCGTCAAAATCAAATTGCGCTCGGCACGCTCCAATGTCGAAGCCATCAGCAACAATACAGCCATCGGCGCCATAGCCAATAATGACGCCAGTGTGCGTTCGGGTGTCATGCTCCATGGCTGCCAATGCTGATCACCACCGATCAGCTGCAAAGCCGCCACTTCCACCTCTCGGCCAGCCATATTGTGCCATAATATTGGCGGCAAAGGAATCAGCTGCAACACAGGCAAGCCAATCAGAATTGCTGCCAAAAATAGAGCTTGGCGCGTGGGCATCCTGGCAGTTGCGCCCGTCAACATCCATATCCAAACAAAGCTGAAGCCCGCCAAAATACATTGCAAAACCAGCTCTGGCAGAGGCCAGCCAGAACCACCGCCTCCGAATATCATAGAGGCCGCCACCGCCATGGCCAGCAAGGCAGAAATCGGGGTTAACTTGCCATAGATCGGCATGGTTTTAATTGGCATTTTGCGCCGCACC
>JBEAOQ010000150.1:0-3361 GCA_041164845.1 Pseudomonadota bacterium
CGGCAAAGTGGCGATCATTACCGGCGCGGCTAGCGGGATTGGCCGGGCCACGGCGCAATTGTTTGTCGCCGATGGGGCGCGGGTGGTGCTGGCTGATGTCGCCGATGAGGCAGGGGCGGCATTGGCAGTGGAATTGGGTAATATGGCGACCTATGTCCATTGCGATGTCGCCAACCGTGATGATGTGCAAGCGGCGGTGGATTTGGCGGTGGCACGTTTTGGCGGGTTGCATATCATGTTTAACAATGCCGGGATGTCTTGCGGCGCTTATCCTGATTTTGTCGATGATCGGCTGGATGATTTTGATCGGGTGATGCGGGTTAATGTGTTGGGGCCGATGTTGGGCACGCAGATTGCTGGGCGACATATGAAAGCGCATGGCGGCGGGGTGATTTTGAACAATTCGTCGATTGCGGGGCTGTATGCTGGGCAAGCGATGATGACTTATCGTGCGTCCAAGGCGGCGCTGATCCAATTTAGCAAATCAGCGGCGATTGATTTTGGCCGTTATAATATCCGGGTGAATTGTTTGGTGCCGGGCCATATTCGCACCCCGTTAAGTTCGTTTCAGCAGGGGGCAGGTGATGAAAATATGGCGCGATTAGAGGCCGAAATTGACGCTATTTACCTGTCGAACCAGATATTAAAACGGCGCGGCGAACCCGATGATTGCGCGCAAGCGGCGCTGTTTTTGGCCAGTGATCGGGCGCGGCATATTACCGGAATTGTCATGCCAATTGAGGGCGGGGTGACGGCGGGCGATCCGATCAACCATCTGGCCGATATTTTTGCGGCGCGCTCCGCGATTTTGGGAGAATGAGCATGACGGGGGCCAGCGAATGGACTGGCGGATTGCCGCTGGAATTGGATTTTATGTTTGCGGGAAGGCCCGAAGACCCCGAAATGCGCGAATCTGCGTCGATCTGGTTGTTTGAGGAAAATGGCGCCTTCGCCCTGCCGCGCAATGGCATCGAGGCACAGGGGGCAGTGTGGGACAATCACCGTTTCGATTGCAATTTCGCGCTGAATGATGGCCGTGTGTTGCGCGAAAGCACCCGCGCCGCCACCCGCAGTGCGATGGGGCACGATGGCAAGGCCGATACGCTGGCCACCGGGCCGTTTGCGTTATCCTGTATCGAACCATTTCACAGATGGCAGCTGCGCTATGATGGTGCGGCCTATGTCGGGGATGTGCAGGGACAAATTTCGCGCGATTTCGCCATTTATGCCGAGGGTCAACCCTATGACCATCCGCGTGTTGCGGTGGTTTATGACGTCGAAATCACCATGGCCGCCCCCGCTTGGGTGCAGGATTATCGGGTCGAGAAATTGATGGGGATGAGCGCAAAGGAGCGCGATGATGCCGGGTCAATGGGCTATGGCTATCGGATTGAGCAGCTGTTTCGCGCAACCGGAACATTGACGCTGGATGGCCAGAGCCGCGCATTTAACGCGGTGGGCAACCGCATTCACCGGCAAAGCGTGCGGCCGATGGGCGCGTTTCGCGGCCATTGCTGGCAAGCGGCGCTGTTTCCCGATGGGCGCGGTTTTGGCACGATCGCCTATCCGTTGCGCGATGGCGAGGTAGAGACGGATCGTTACAACATCGGCTATGTGGTTGAAAACGGGGTGATGTATCCGGCCTATTCGAAAAACATCCCTTTCCTGCGCAACATTATGCCACGCGGCGATGATGTGTCGTTTGAAATGCACAGCGAGCTGGGGGTGTGGCAGATTGGCGGAACCACCGAATTGGCGACATTCCATCTGGGCAATCCCGGGGTCAATGGCTTTAACAACCAACAAAGCGGGGTGCGATACAGGCTGGATGGGATGGCGGCATTTGGCATGATTGAGCGGTCATCGCCCGCCGATTTATGCACAATTATCGCGGGGTGAAACACGCACAATTGCCTTCGGTGGATGCGGTTTTACGCGGAGCGGCGGTGCAGAGCCTGTTGCCGGCATATGGCCATGTTGCGGTGGTCGAGGCCATTCGGGCGGTGCTGGCGGGGTGTCGGGAACAGGCGGACAATGCGGTGGATACGGCGTTGATTGAGGGGGGTGTGACGCTGCATTTGCGGCGGCGTTTTCAGCCCCATTTGCGCCGCGTGTTTAATCTGACCGGCACGGTGCTGCACACCAATTTGGGCCGTGCGCCTCTGGCCGAAAGCGCCATTTCTGCTGCCAGTCTGGCTATGCGCTATGCCTGTAATCTGGAATATGATCTGGCCAATGGGGCGCGGGGCGAACGTGATGCCTTGGTTGAGGAATTGTTGATTGAATTGACCGGAGCCGAGGCGGCGCTGGTGGTTAATAATAATGCGGCGGCGGTTTTGCTGGTGTTGGCGGCATTGGCACGCGGCAAGGAGGTGGTGCTGTCGCGGGGGGAAATGATTGAAATTGGCGGGTCTTTTCGGATTCCTGATGTGTTGCGCAGTGCCGGTGCGCGGGTGGTGGAGGTTGGCACCACCAACCGCACCCATGCGGCGGATTATGCGGCGGCGATTGGCCCAAAAACGGCAGCTCTGATGAAAGTTCATGCCAGCAATTACCGGATCAGCGGCTTTACGGCGGCGGTCGGCGAGGCGGAGTTGGCGCAGATTGCCCATGCGCATGGCTTGCCGCTGATTGTCGATTTGGGTGCGGGGTCGTTGTTGGATTTGCGTAGCTTTGGCTTGCCACAGGAGCCGGTGGTGCGCGATGTGGTGGCCAAGGCTTGCGATATTGTGACATTCAGCGCGGATAAGCTGTTGGGCGGGCCGCAGGCGGGGCTGATAGTCGGCAGTAAAGCACTGATTGCGAAGATTAAAAAACACCCACTGAAACGGGCTTTGCGGGTGGATAAGGCGACTATGGCGGCGTTAGAGGCGACGTTGTTGCTGTATCGAAGGCCGGATTTGCTGGCGCAGGAATTGCCAGCGCTGCGGTTGTTGACGCGAACAGCGGCGGAATTGCACGAGGTAGCGGCGCGGATGCAGCCGGTTTTGGCAGCTTGGTTGGGGGCTGGCTGGCGGGTTGAAGTGGCAGATATGGCCAGCCAAGTCGGCAGTGGTTCCATGCCGGTGGAGATTTTGCCGAGTGCGGGGTTGGTATTACGGGTGGTGGCGGGGAAGTCAGGCACGGCATTACAGGGTTTGGCGGCTGGCTTAAGAGCTTTGCCAGTGCCGGTGATTGGTCGGATTTCGGGCGATGCGCTGCTGTTGGATATGCGTTGTTTGGAGGATGAAGCGGATTTTTCGGCGCAATTTATGGCGGAAGAGGCAGGAGTCGAACCCACCTAAGATGCGCGGCACCTTACACCGGATTTGAAGTCCGGGCGCCCCACCGGAGGCGTTGCTCTTCCATAGCTGTGATGGGG
>JBEAOQ010000151.1:0-3046 GCA_041164845.1 Pseudomonadota bacterium
ATTTGAAACCGCATGAAATGCCGATGCCGATGTTTATCGCCATGGACCCGCCCCAGCATACGGCCCAGCGCCGCACCGTTGCCCCGGCCTTTAACCCCAGCGAAATTGAACGGATGCGCGCCGACGCGGTCAAGCGGACGGGCGAATTGCTCGATTCACTGCCGATTGGCGTCGCCTTTGATTGGGTTGATAAAGTCTCGATGGAATTGACTACCCAGATGCTGGCGATATTATTTGATTTTCCCTGGGAAAACCGCCGCGACCTGACCCGCTGGTCAGATGTGCTCGGCGATGTCGAACATTTCGACACGGATGAAGGCCGCGCCTTTCGCCTGAAGATCGCCTTTGAAATGGGGGCGAGCTTTAAGCAGCTATGGGACAAGAAAACCAAAAATCCCGGGCCGCATGACCTGATTTCGATGATGCTCCAATCCGATGCGATGAAGCATATGGAGGAAGGCGAATTCATGGGCAACCTGATCCTGCTGATCGTCGGTGGCAATGATACCACCCGCAATTCGATGTCGGCCTATGCTTATGGCCTCAACCAGTTCCCTGATCAGCGCGCGATCCTTGAGGCCAATCACGCGCCTGAACTGGCGGTCAATGCCATGCACGAAATCATCCGCTGGCAAACCCCCTTGTCGCATATGCGCCGCACCGCGATGGAGGATACCGAACTGGAAGGCCAATTGGTCCGCAAGGGCGACAAGCTGGCGCTGTGGTATGTGTCGGCCAACCGTGACGAAAGCGTGTTCCCGCAAGGCGATCAGATTATCGTCGAACGCGAAAACGCCCGCCGCCATCTGGCGTTTGGTTACGGTATCCACCGCTGCGTCGGGGCCCGCGCCGCCGAATTGCAACTGACCGCCCTGATCGCCGCCATGCAAGAACGCCGCCTGCGAGTCCATGTGGTTGAAGAACCAGAGCGGGTGCCGGCCTGTTTTGTCCATGGGTATAAAAAGATGATGGTGACGCTGGAGCGCTATTGACCGAAAACCGTTTACCCCTATCTGGATAGCATCCAATCTCTGGAGTGAAGAATGCCTTCCGGCCTTGCCGCATTGCTCGACGATGTGGCCACAATCGCAAAAATGGCGGCTGCTTCGCTCGACGATGTTGCCGCTGCGTCGGGCAAAGCCAGCGCCAAAGCGGCGGGCGTGGTGATTGACGATACAGCCGTAACACCGCGCTATCTGATCGGCTTTTCGCCGGACCGCGAATTGCCGATCATCTGGAAAATCGCCAAAGGATCGCTGCGCAACAAATTGCTGGTCATCCTGCCCGCCGCCTTGCTGCTCAGCGCGTTTGCCCCTTGGGCGGTGACGCCGCTTCTCATGATTGGCGGCGCTTATCTGTGCTTTGAGGGTGCTGAAAAACTGATCGAGACAGTGACTGAGCCCGAAGAGACGCTGGAAGAAGATGTCGCCGAACTGAACGACAAGGATCATGAGGCAGAGATGGTCAGCGGCGCGATCCGCACTGACTTTATCCTGTCAGCAGAAATCATGGCGATTGCACTGGCCAGCGTCACCGACAGGCCGTTTGCACTGCAAGTGGCGGCCCTGCTGGTCGTTGCCATCCTGATCACCATCGGCGTTTACGGCGTTGTCGGGATGATCGTGAAAATGGATGATGTCGGGCTTGAACTCGCCGGAGGACGGGTTGCTGCCGCGCGCGGACTGGGCCGGGCGATGGTCGCTGCGATGCCCTATTTGCTGACCGCGCTTTCGGCCATCGGCACAGCGGCCATGATCTGGGTCGGCGGCGGGATTATCGTGCACGGGCTGGAGACTTTTGGTTTTGCTACCTATGCCCATTTCGTCCATGATCTGGCGCTGGGTGCCGAAATGGCTGTGCCTTTCGCTGGTGGCTTTGCGAATTGGTTGGTCAGCGCCATTGGCTCTGGCATATTCGGTCTGGCAATTGGCGGCGTGATTGCGCGCATCCATACCCACTTTTTTCACAAGGCGCATTGACTTGATCCGCAGCTTAACCCTTGCCGCCATGCTGATGACGGCCCTGCCCGCCGTTGCCGCACCAGAACCGGAAATGATCAAACTCCCCACCGGATCGACCCTTGCCAGTTGGTCAATTGCTGCTGACACACCCAGCCACAAAACCCCGGTCATCTTCCTCCACGGCGGCCCCGGCATGTATACAGAAGACCGCCGCTTTGACGAAGGCCGGGTGATCCGCGCCGCCGGGTTTCCGATGGTCTATTTTGATCAGGCAGGCGGCGGCCGTTCACCCGATATTGCCGCACGCGACTATACGCTCGACCGCGCTGTCGCCGACCTGGAGGCGCTGCGCATTGCCAAGCGGCAAGACAAGATCATCCTGTGGGGGAATAGCTGGGGGGCGAGTCTCGCCGTGCTTTATGCCGCCCAACATCCTGATCGGGTCGCCGGGCTGATCCTGACATCGCCGGGCAGCTTGCCGGGTTTCAGCAAGGCACGCGATTATAGCCGCACCAACCGGGGGAAAGTCACGTTCGGCAAACCGCTGCAAAAGGCCGCCGCCCAAATTGACCGCGACGGTGCCGCTGCCGAATCAAAGCTCAGTCAGGATGAAGCGGGCAAGCTGTTCGATTCGATCATCGGCAGCGAATTGATTGACGGCATGCAGTGCAAAGGCAAACCAATGCCCGATGTGGCTCTGCCCGGTGGCGGCAATCTTTATGCCAACCGCATATTGCAAAAGGCGTTGAAAGCGGCGAAACCACCCGTGATTGCTGGCGCTAAAATCCCATCGCTCATCATCCGCGGCACTTGCGATTTTATTGCAGAAGACAATGCTTTAGCGTATCAGAAAATGTTGGGCGGCACCTATGTGATCGTGCCCGATAGCGGCCATGGCCTGTATGATAATCGCACAGTGGTGGACAAGGCGATCACTGACTTTGCCAATATCAGCCTGGCCAAGCTCCCCTAAGACTCGATACGGAACGAACGCTTCATTCGGTCGTCGGGGAGCAGAGGCTCGGCAACCTCCAGAATTTCCATCCATCGACGCTCGCTGGCGGCATCAGACTCATTTCCCCGCG
>JBEAOQ010000152.1:0-7697 GCA_041164845.1 Pseudomonadota bacterium
TTTGATAGTAATTTTTGCGAGTCGCTTATGTGATGTTTGGCTTCAACATTTATAAATTCGGCAATTTCAACACCCGCCAACTGTGAAAATCGGGGCCATGACATGGCAAATGACTGTTGCATTTGTGATGCAACATTCTGCCAATTATCAATCAATTTATCATATGTTGTTGTAAACCGTTTTTCGCCCCTGGACTGGAATTCAGCATCCAATACATGACGTAACCATAGCAAATTTCCTAAATCAGGATTCATAGAATCACGTAGCTTTAGTGATGAATTTACTTCAATCGGATTTCTAATCATTAATACAACAAGTTTATTGATATTTTCTGCATGCAAAACATCAAACCAATATCTCGCCAATCGGCAATTGCGTGGGTCTTTCATCACAAAAAGGGTTGAATTATTAAATTCATCCTTTATTATTTGCGATCCTTTGTTAAGGTATTCCCCGATGAGTGGTGATTCATACCAACCGCCATTTATTTTTGTCCAATCTTTCCAATTACTACCAGTTGACGCCAAGATTTCATCATTCAACTGCATAATTGCTGATGACTCCCAATAGCCGCTGGGATTAGCTGATGTTTCTGGCATTAGAGAACGAGGCAGATCACAGCCAAGAAGACTTAACATACGAGACAAAGCACTGGTGCCCGAACGGTGCATCCCCAAAATCACAACCGCAAATCGTCTGTTTTTTTTCATAACAGAACCACTGGCTTTCATACCCTTTTGGGCATCTAATTTGCTGTGCAATTTGTCTTTTCCACTTTTTTTCAATTATCTGCTCCACCTAACTTACATCTGCGATCTAAAACCTAACAGATAACAGACACCATTTGGCGTCTAAGAACGACAACATATATTATCTCATTCCAAATTCAATATAGCACCGAGAACATCGTCCATCGTCACCGCCACCATTGCCTCAATTCCCTGCGCCGTCGGGTGAATATGGTCGGCCTGTTGCAATTCCGGCTTTTCCACCACCGCGCTTAGGAAAAATGGCACCAATCCCGCGCCATATTGCTTGGCCAAATCCGGATAAATTGCTTTAAATTTCGTCACATAATCCTTACCCAAATTGGGCGCAGCCAGCATTCCCATCAGCACAACCCGCATGTTGCGCCGCCGCAATTCGGCCAAAATCGCCGCCATATTCGCCCGTGTTTCCTCCGGCGGCAAAGCGCGCAACATATCATTCCCGCCCAGACTGATAATCACCAGATCGGGCTTTTGCGCTTGTGATGACAGGGTAAAAACCAATCGCGCCAAACCATCGGCGCTGGTATCCCCCGAAACACCGGCATTATGCACCCGCACATTGACCCCCTTGGCCCGCAACGCCGCCTCCAGCCGCGCCGGATAGGATTCCTCGCGCTTGACTCCATATCCGGCAAACAAACTGTCGCCCAAAGCCAAAATATGCCGTTCTGGCCCACTAACCGGCGGCGCAGTATCCACGGCATCCTGCGCCTTCTTTGTGGTTTTTTGCGCCCCGCCACAGGCCACCAACACCGCACAGCCCAAACCCAACAAAGCCCAAATAAGCACCGCCTTCACATCAATTCTCCTTGCCCATCGCCCCTCACCTATGGCATTTACGCGGCGTGACAAGCCCCCCTGCACTCGCCGCGCGCGATCTCACCCTTACCCTTGGCCAAAGCTCCAGCAAAACTGATGCTGCCGTCGCCGTGCTGCGCGGCATCAGCCTCACCGTCGCACATGGCGAAATTGTCGCGCTGCTCGGCCCATCGGGTTCGGGCAAAAGCTCGCTCATGGCGGTGCTCACCGGCCTTGAACGCGCCACTTCGGGCCAGCTCACCGTCGCCGGTGCCAATTTTGCAGCAATGGATGAAGACGCACTGGCCCATGCCCGCCGTGGCCGGATTGGCATCGTCCTCCAAGCCTTCCACCTGCTGCCGACCATGACCGCGCTGGAAAACGTCATGACCGCGCTGGATATTGCCGGCATAGGTGACGCCGAAACCCGCGCCACCGCCGAATTAACCGCCGTCGGCCTTGGCCACCGCCTGCATCATTATCCCAGCCAATTATCCGGCGGCGAACAACAGCGCGTCGCCATCGCCCGCGCCATTGCCACCCGTCCGGCGCTGATTTTTGCCGATGAACCCACCGGCAATCTCGATGCCGCCACCGGCCAAAGCATCATCGACATGCTGCTGGCCCGCCGCGCCGAAACCGGGGCCACCTTGCTTATCATCACCCATGATAGTGCGCTGGCCAAACGCTGTTCGCGGATTATCACTCTGGCCGATGGCCTGATCGCCTCTGACATCACCTCGCACAGCGCCGCGACATGAACACCTCCGGCACCCCCGCCCCGCTACCGTGGAACATCTGCATCACCATCGCCCGCCGCGAATTATCGGCGCGTTTTCGCGGGTTGCGGCTGCTTATCATCTGCCTGTTTATCGGGGTTGCGGCGCTATCTGCTATCGGCTCGCTGACCAGCGCCATCAGCGGCAGCATCGCCGCACGTGGCCGCATAATCTTGGGCGGAGATTTAGAAATCGCAGTCTGGCAACGCGGCCTCACCGCCCCAGAATCCCAGTTCCTCAATTCCTTGGGCACCGTCACCAGCGGCACCCGGATGCAAGCCATGGCGGCCGCAAACAACCTCACTCTACCGGTCGAACTCAAATCGGTCGATGGCCAATGGCCGCTGGTTGGCCGCCTTAAACTGACCGATGGCCGCCAAGTCGGCGCACCATCCGCCAACCAAGCATGGCTGGCCCCCGCCGCCGCCGAAAGGTTACAAGTCAAACAAGGGCACACCATCACCATCTCCGGCCAAGCCCTCCGCGTCGGCGGGATTATTGCCGATGAACCAGACCGCTTGGGCGAAGGTTTCGCGCTTGGCCCCACCGTCATCACCGCCGCCGACCTACCCATGCGTGCAGGCCTTATCTCGCCCGGCGCGATGTATCGCAGCAAAATCCGCCTGACCTGCGCATCATCCTGTAATCCCCCCGCCATCGCCGAACGTATCAAATCGCTATTCCCCACCGCCGGTCTAACCATCCGCACCAGCGACAAAGCCGTGCAAAATGCCGAAAATTTTATCAGCGTCATGGGCGAATTTCTGGTGATGATCGCGCTGGCCGCCTTGCTGGTGGCAGGGCTGGGCATCGGCGGCGGCACCACATCCTATCTCGAAGCCCGCCGCAATGGCATCGCCACCTTAAAAATTTTGGGGGCCAGCGGCCAAGACATCGCCCGCATCTATCTGCTGCAAATCACCGTGGCCGCGCTGGTCGGCAGCATCGCCGGTCTGCTCGCAGGCGCGCTGCTACTGCCCCTGCTGCTTAGCTTGCTGGCCCAGACCATTGGCACCCTGATCCCCATCGACAGATCGGCGCTGGTTGATCCCGCCGCGCTTGCCCGCGCCGCTGGTTTTGGCCTATTGGTCGCGCTGACTTTCGCCGCCCCACCATTGGCAGCGGCCAAAAATTTTCCCGCTATGGCATTGATGCGGGCGCGGGTCACATCCTTGACCGCTATGCCCCGCGTCGCCTATCTCCCCACCGCACTCGGCGGCGCGGCGCTGGTTGGGCTGGCCCTATTCACCGGCCCCAAACCCGCCTTTGCCGCTGGCTTCCTCGCCGCTGCTGCTGCGATCTTCGCGCTGCTGGCTGGGCTAGGCTGGGCCATCCGCCGCATGGCCGCCCGCTTGCCGCGCCCCCGCCATCCGATTGCCCGTCTTGGCTTAAGCAACCTCCATCGGCCCGGCGGCCAAACCGCCCGCTTGGTCACGGCATTGGGTTTTGGCCTATCGACATTCGTGCTGCTGGCGGTGGTGGAAACCAGCCTTGAAGGCAATATGCAGAGCCGCATCCCCCAGCGCGCCCCCGATTATTTCATCATGGGGCTGGCCCCCGACAAGCTCCCGACCCTAACCCAGATCGTCACCGCCACTGCCCAGGGCGCCGTCATCCGCAGCGTGCCCGCCATGCGCGGAGCGATCCTCGCCTATGGTCCGGCGGATAATATGACCCACGTCGCCGACCTCGACCTGACCAAAATCCCCGAAGATGCTTGGGCGCTCAAGGGCGAACGCGGGTTGACCTTTTCCGAACAAATCCCCCTCGGCAACGCCCTTACCGACGGCACATGGTGGGGCGCAAACTATACCGGAACACCGCTGGTCTCGGTCGATGAAAAATTCGCCGCCGCCATTGACCTAAAAATCGGCGACCGGCTGACCATCAGCCTGCTTGGCGTCGAACGCAGTGCCACCATCGCCTCGTTCCGCCGGATTGACTGGGACAGCCTTGGCTCAAATTACGTTCTGGTGTTCTCGCCCAACGCCCTGTCCGATGCCCCCTATAAATTGGCCAGTACCATTTCCCTGCCCGCATCCGCCAAAAATGCCACGACCAAAGGCGCGATGATGCGCGCTATCACCGCTGCCCTGCCCGCGATTTCGGCCATCGAAGTCGGCGGACTGCTGCAACAAGCCCATGATTTGTTAGGCCAAATGAGCATGGCGATCCTCGCCGCCGCTTCGGTAACCGTGCTGGCCGGCATGGCGGTGCTGATTGGCGCGATAACCGCCGCCCGCGCCGCAAAACTCTATGACAATGTCATCCTGCGGGTTTTGGGGGCCAGCCGCGCCCAACTCCTCACCCTGATTATGGCCGAATTTGCCGGTCTGGTGCTTATCTTGGCGCTCGTCGCCTTGGCTATTGGCAGCGCGCTGGGCTGGCTTATCATGGTGCATTTGTTCAAATTCAGCTTCCTACCCAATTGGCCTTGGGTGCTGGCGGTGCTGGGCGGCGGCGTCACCGTGATCCTATGCTTCGCCCTCCTAACCTCGCTCCCCCTCCTCCGCGCCAAACCAGCAGCGGCCTTGCGGGAGTTGTAGGGCCAAGCCCCCCAAAAGTTCCTCCCCATTTTGCGCAGCCAAATGGGGAGGTGGCAGAGACTGGACACTGATGACTTACTATAGCACCCTATAACTCCTCCCCCTTGAGGGGGAGGTTGGGAGGGGGTGGCCCACAATCAGAGTGCATAAGCCTAACTTTGCCATAGATACCCAAGTCAATGTAATGTCATCACGCACGAAGCGGCTGACGGAGGGGTATAAAAGGCACAAAAAAAGGGGAGCCGCAAAGCCCCCCTTTCCTTTAACATGAATGCAGCAAATCAGAACTTCATCATCGCCGAGACACCGTAAGTGCGCGGCTGATTGGGATAGCCCGACACCGAACCATTTTGCAGCGGCGAGTCAAAAATCGCCGTGATATACCGGTTGTTGGTCAAATTACGGCCCCACACACTTACTTCATAAGCGCCGTGGATGTAGCTGATCGAGGCATCAATTTCGCTAACCTCACGGCGGTAAGGCCGCGCTGCATCAAGACCTGTTTGGTAGCTAATCACCGCACCCGTGGTCGAATTTTTGGTGATGAACCCAGGCAGGCCTTCAATGATTTGCACGGGCGATTCATAATGCCAATCGGCGCGAACCACAAAATGGTCGTCATTGGCTAAAGCATGATTCCAATTGAAACCCAGCGTCGAAGAAATCGGCGGAATACCCGAAGGTGTCCCCCCCGATTGATCGCCAAATGGTGAGAAAATATAGCTGTCATATTTGGGTTTCAGATAGGTCACAGCCGCATTGATGGTCAGCTCATCGGTTGGATGAACGCTGCCTTCAAACTCGATCCCAAACACCGATTGCTTACCGGCATTAGACAAGAAGAAACCCGTTCCGGTAAACAAATTGGCTTGGAAATCTTTGATATTCTGTTTGAACACCGCCACATTCACCGAAGCGATACCCCAATTGGCCTTGACCCCCACTTCATAAACGGTTGATTTTTCCGGAGCAGCAAAGCGGCTGCCATAGCTTTGGTTCGTTCCCGCCAAACCACCGGCGACAATCGCTGCACTGTCGGCCAAAGCCGGACGGCTATCGCGTGACAGATTGATCGAGCTGGCCTTATATCCTGTGGCATAGCTGACATAGAAATTCAGCTGCTTACTGGCTTTATAGGCCAAACGCGCAGTCCAAGCGACATTGCTGTCGCTGGTTTTGCCCGGCTCGACCGCATTGGGGACATTGAGGAACGGCGGCAGAAATTGCAGCGGTTTCAAAGCGTTCAACGGGTTGGCCGCAGGATTGTTCATATTGGCACTGGCAAAAGCCAACGACCCCGCGTTGATCGCCGCAAAGGCTGCCGGATTGGCACCGGCAAATGCCCCAATCTGCGCCGCCGTGGCATTACCGCCCAAGCCCAAGGCCGAACCAATCTGCGCTGCCAAAGCCCCTTGATACAGCAGCTGGTTACGGAACGGCGCATAGGCTGCGGCGTTGAAATTCACCGCCGACCACACATCTGTCGATGTATTCGCGGTTGAGAAATTCTTGCTGTCATGGGTATAGTTGACGCCGCCGGTGAAGGTGAATTTATCGGCAAATTTGAAATCAAACTGGCCAAACAGCGAATAGGCCTCATTCTTCAAGCGATAGCTTTCAAACAGGCCAGCCCCATTGGTAAAGAATTTGCCCTGATATTTGGTGGGCGCGCCTTCCAGCGCGCCAAATGTATTTTCCAGCGTCACCAAATTCAGCGCACCACCGGTTCCGCCCTGCACCAAAGCATTGGCATAGGGACGCATTTGGGTGCCAAACAAAATCTGCCCATCCTGCTTGATTTTTTCATTGAAATAATAAGCCCCTGCCAGAAAATTGATCGGGCCATCCAAATTGGTCGCGGCGCGGAATTCCTGGGTAAAGGTGGTAATCCGGACATTGGCATAATTTTGTCCAAGCAGATCGGCACTGCTGAAATCCGAATCCTGATTGGTGATATTCTTGCTCTTGCGCCACGATGTGATCGAGGTCAGCGTCAGCGGCCCCATGCTGTAATCAATCTGGCCCGACAACCCGTAATTCTTGATCGCATTGGTCGAGTTGAAATTATTATACACCAAATTGCCAAATGGCGCATTGGCCGGATTCACCTGACCACCCAAAGCATTAACCACACCAGTCGCAGCCGAAGCCTTCAAATTCACCACCGCGCAGCAACGCTCGGTAATCGAACCATAATCAGCAATCAGGCGCATTTTCAAACTGTCATTCGGCACAAACAACAGCTGGCCACGCAGCAAAGTGCGGCGACGGTTGTTGATCTTGTCACCGGTTTTGCCGTCCAAAACCGTGCCAGCGCGCAAGTTAACCGTGCTGGAAAAGCTGCCCGCCAAAGTATCGGATATTTTCCCGCCAACCAAGCTCTTCATGGCAAAGCCATTGTAATTGCCATAGGACAAAGCAGTAGAGCTATACATTTTGACGAACTTCGGTTCAGCCGTAACCACCGAGATCACCCCCGCCGAGGCATTCTTGCCAAACAAGGTCGATTGCGGCCCGCGCAAAACTTCAATCCGTTTCACATCTGGAAAATCAGCAATCGACGCCGCACTGCGCGACCGATATACGCCATCAATAAACACCCCGACCGAAGGCTCAATACCTACATTGTTGGCGCCATTACCAAAACCGCGAATGTTGAAATCGGTTTGCGACGAGCTTTGATGCTCCGACACCCGCAACGATGGCACCAAAGCCGACAAATCCCGAATATCGCGGATTTGGGCGCGGGCCAGTGTTTCGCCCGATGTCACCGACACCGCCACCGGAATGCTTTGCAGGGTTTT
>JBEAOQ010000153.1:0-5716 GCA_041164845.1 Pseudomonadota bacterium
AAGCATCGCCGAGGCCTTCGATCCCGTTCATCCGGTTGGCGAGGAAGGCATCGGCAATGGCACAGGCGGAATCTATGCGTGCCGCCATTGCCCCGAAATCGCGCAAAATACCGGAATCATCGCAATGGCCATTTTGCCGGATCAGATCGGCAAGGCGGCTTTGTGCGCCGCGCATCCGATAGGATAATTCCATCAAGGTCAACCCGCGTTCGGAGGACAGGGTGGTTTGCGCCACCGCCCAGCCTGCGCCTTCTTCGCCAACGCGGTCGGCCACGGGAACGCGGACGTCATCAAGGAAAATTTCGCAAAATTCCTCATCGCCCTGAATTTGGTGGATTGGGCGGGTGGTGACGCCATTGGCGTGCATATCCATCAACAGGAAGGTGATACCCGCTTGTTTGGCGCTTTCGTTGGAGGTGCGAACCAGCAGCAGGCATTTATCGGCATATTGGGCCATGGTTGACCAGATTTTTTGGCCAGTGACGATATAGTGATCGCCGTCTCGCACGGCTTTGCATTTGAGCGCGGCCAGATCGGAACCGGCGCCGGGTTCGGAAAACCCCTGACACCATGTTTCGCCGGTGAGGATCGCGGGCAGATAGCGGGCGCGTTGTTCGGCATTGGCGCATTCCATCAGGGTGGATGCGGCGTGATAGGTCGAAACAAAGGACAGCAGCAGGCGCGGGGTATCGGCGGCGGCCAATTCTTCATAGATGATTTTCTGTGCGGCCAAGCTGCGGCCGCCGCCCGGATATTCGGCAGGCCAATGCGGGATGGCATAGCCAGCACCGACCAGTTTGAGAAACCAATCGCGCTGGGATTTGGCGAATTCTGCATGGGTTTGTTCCATGCTGCGCCAGCCATGCGGGGCGTTAGCCGCTAGCCACTCGCGGATTTCGCCGCGCAAGTTGTTGAGGGTGGTTGGGTCGGTCATACCGGTCTTTTGCCGCGATTTAGGCCGATGGGGAAGGGGGAGATTGGCGGGCAGGGGAATATCGCTGTTGCGGGGGCGGGTTTTGATTTTCCCATTGGCATTGTGCAAAATAACAGGCTTATGTTGCAGCAAAATAGGGAGATTGCGGTGGCGGATTTGGATATTTTTGACGTGGTGGTGGTGGGCAGCGGCGCGGCGGGGGCGATGGCGGCTTTGCGCGCGGCGGATCAGGGCCTGTCGGTGGTGATCGTCGAAAAAGCGCAGAAATTTGGCGGGACTTCGGCGACATCGGGCGGAGTGATGTGGATTCCCAATCATGGTCTGTCGGGCGCGGATGATACGCGGGAATCTGCGCTGGAATATCTGGCATCCGTCACGTCTGGCCCAATAAATCAGGCTCGGCTCGAAGCCTATGTCGATCAAGCACCAAAGATGGTGCAATTTTTGCGCACCAAGGGGGTGGATGTGATGGCGGCGGCTTGGCCCGATTATTTTCCCGATAGGCCGGGTGCGCGGGCCGACCGTTCGGTGATTTGCCCGACATTTGATGGGCGGTTATTGGGTGATGCGCGGTATCCGCTGATGCGCGAGCAGTTCAACCGGTTTAAGCTGTTTGGCCGTTATACGATGGATTTGGTTGAGACTTTTTCGTTGATGATGCAGCAATCTGGTTGGCGCAAAACCGTGGCCAAGATGATAATTCGCTATTGGGCGGACCGATCCAGCCGTAGCGTATCGCATCGGGATCGGCGTTTTACCCAAGGGGCGGCGCTGATGGGCGCGACGTATAAGGCGGTGTTTGACAAGGGGGCCGTGCTGCGGATGGAGACACGGTTGGAGCGGGTCAATGTCGATGATAGCGGGCGGGTGATTGGCGTGACGGTCAGCCGGTTTGGCCGCGAATATGATATTGCGGCCCGGCATGGCGTGGTGCTGGCGGCAGGTGGGTTTGAGTGGAATCAGACATTGCGTGATCGGTTTTATCCGGTGCCGGGTCTGGCGCGGCATTCATCCACGCCCGAAGATGGCAATCGCGGTGAGGCGTTGATTGCCGCCGAAAAACTGGGTGCGGCGGTCGAACATTGCGAGGAAGGCTGGTGGATTCCCACCATGACCCTGCCGATGAAGGGGGCGTCGAATTTTCATGAGATTCATCAGGCGGCGTTTGATGTTGGGAGGCCGTGGAGTGTCTGTGTCAATCGCAATGGGGTTCGGTTCGTTGATGAGGCGATTGGTTATGATACATTTGGCCAAGCGATGGTGCAGGATCAGCTGAAAACGGGGGCGAATTGCCCGTGCTGGTTGGTGTTTGACAGCAAATTTCGCGCCAAATTCAGCGCGGGCGGGTTGATGCCATTGGCGCATACACCCGAGCATAAGGTGCCAGCAGATTGGTGGGATCATTATGTTTTTCGCGCCGAAACCATTGCCGAATTGGGCACGAAAATCGGGGTGCCGGTGGATGCGTTGGCGGCGACGGTGGCCAAGATGAACGCCTATGCGAAGACCGGTGTTGACCCCGAATTTGGCCGTGGCGGGAATATATATGACCAGTTTTTTGGCGATCCGACGGTGGGGCCTAACCCCAATCTGGGGCCGATCGACATGGGGCCGTTTTATGCGGTGCCGATCAACAATGGCGATTTGGGAACCAAGGGCGGGCTGAAATGCGATGAGCGGGCGCGGGTGGTCGATGGGGCTGGTGCGCCGATTGCGGGGCTGTATGCCGCAGGGAATAATGCGGGCAATCCCTTTGGCAATTGCTATCCGGGGGCGGGGGCGACGATTGGCCCGGCGATGACTTTTGGTTTTGTTGCGGCGAATGATATTGCAATGCGGGCGGGGAATATGAGGAGTAAACCATGAGCGAAGTAGCAATCGTCACCGGCGCGGCGGGCGGAATTGGCGAGGCGATTACCCGTGCTTTGGGCGCGCAGGGTGTGGCGGTGGTTGGCACGGGGCGCGATGTGGGCAGATTGGCGGCATTGGCCGAAGCGTTGTCGGGGGTGATGGAATTTTCCTTTGTGGCGGCGGATGTCACCGATGTCGATGCGCCGAAACAGATTGTCGATCATGCTTTGGCCACATATGGCCGGGTCAATTATCTGGTCAATAATGCCGGGGCGGGGGTTTGGGCGCCGGTGCATTTGACCAGTGATGACATGATGGATGAGGTGATTGGCATTTCATTGCGTGCACCGTTTCGTCTGTGCCGCGAGGTTTTGCCGCATATGGGCAAGGGCTGCGGCATTGTCACCATCGGTTCGACTTTTGGCATTATGGGCGGGTTGGACGGCGGGATTTATTGCGCGGTCAAAGCGGGGCTGACCGGCCTGACCCAGACAATGGCGGCGCAATATGGCGAACAAGGCATCCGCGCCAATGTCGTGGCGCCAACCGTGGTGAAAACGCCAATGACCGATGCGGCGTGGGAATATGATAGTTTTCAGCTGATAAACCAAGGACTTACCCCGTTTTACCGCGATTGCCTGCCCGAAGATGTCGCCAATATGGTGGCGTTTTTGTGCAGCGATAAGGGCGAGTTTATCAATGGGCAGGTGATGGCGGTCGATGGCGGATGGAGCACAACGCGGATGGTCAATTCGCGGTTTTTGCCGGTGGGGTGAGAGTTAGTTGTGAAAGGGTGTAATGTGCCATTCCGCGCCAGATTTGGTATGGGCGACAAGTGCGGATGGAGCTTGGCGATCTTCGATCCAAGCCATGATTTTGCTGAGCAGATCGAGCTGATCCGGCCCATCGCCGCCGCCGCAATGGCCAACCGCAGGCAGCATATAGAGTTTGGCGTGGTTGCCAGTGGCTTTGCCGAATTTTGCATGCAATTTGTGGTAATAGGCCAAAGATGACCCCATCGGCACCGAGGAATCCGCCGCGCCGTGCCACAGGATGAGTTTGCCGCCTGCGGCGAAAAAGCGCGCGAGATTGGGGCTTGTCGCGTTGAGGATAGAGCTGAAATGATTATATTTGGCAATGTTGGCGGCGGTGTAACCTGTGTCAAACACATTAACCGGAGTGGATGCAGTTTCGCCGGTAAAATTGGTGATAAAACTGGTGCCGAAATTTTGCGACATTTTACCTTGGGAGATCCAGTTGGCTTCTGAGCCGATGGGTGCGCCGAAATAAAGCGGTTTTCCGGCGGCACTGACCGGCCCCGTGTAAATCGCAGAAACCAACGCGACCTGTGCGTCGCTAAGGCAATTATCAGGGTTTTTGGGGCCGCATTTCAGGCTTTCTGGTTTGAAATCGCATGACCACGGTTGGGCGATAAACCCGTCTTTTTGGCCATCTTGGGCATCACATTGCGCTGTAGCAGCGGATTTTACCGCAAGCAGTTGTGCGGCAGAAAATAGCACGGTGCCATCGCGGGCGTAGAGATGTTGGGCCAGCCAAGCATGATAGATGCTGTTATTGGCGGTGTGGTTTATGACCGCAGCGCCCGCGATTATACCATTATAATCATGTGGATATCGCTGTGCCTCGATCATCGCTTCGCGCCCACCGTCGCTGCATCCGCTGAAATAATGATAGCGCGAAGCTTGGCCATAGAAATGTGCGACAATCGCCTTGGCCGCGACAGTGGTAAGATGGACGGCGCGGTGGCCGAAATTGGCGCGGGCTTCGGCATTGCCGCTGGCCCATGATGTGTCGCCGACGTTAGCGGTGTGCCCCATATCTGTGGCAACGGTGACCATCGAGCCATTGTCGAGCGTAGGGCAGCCTAGCGCCGCTTGGGGCCGGATTTTGACAAAGCCGCAAAAACCGCCGCAGCCGGTGAACAGCATCCGTTGTTGCCAATTTGCGGTGGGCAGGCGCAATTCAAAATGGGTTTGTGGGGCAATAAGGCCGGAGACTTTGCAATAGTTTGGCAGTTTTTCGGCGGAAATTTCTTCGGTTGCTTGGATCAAGACTTTGGTGTGTTCGGCGGTGAATTCCCATCCCGACAATGCGTTGCAGGAGATTTTTGGGGCAATGGCGGGAAGATCACGCGCTTGAACAGGGGCCGATATGCTGAATATTGCCAGCAGTGTGGATAGGATGACAATCAGATAGCGGCGCATTTTGGTTCTCCCAGACTTGGCTCTCCACAATACAGATTTTGGGCGATTGCGGCTGGCGTGTCAAAGACAATATTGGCGATTTTGAGGTAGCGTATCCCCCCAGCGTTGTCTCCATTTCCCGCGATACAAGCCCCTGTTCGCATGGCTTAAGCTGCGCTAATCATCATTATATCGTCATCGCGAGAACGGAACGGTAAGCCAGTGTGAGTGCTGGATTGCCGCGCTGCGCTCGCAATGACGGCGGGATAGGATGTTGCGTCATGAATTTTGATTGGACCCTTGAAGAAAACGCCTTTCGCCAGCGATTGCGCGATTTTTTGGCGGCGACATTGCCCGATGATTGGGATGAATTTTCCAAGCATGGGCCGGCGTCTCCGGCGCTGGCGGAATATGCCAAGACATTCTGCGGTAGACTGGCCGAGGAAGGATTGCTGACCCCGCATTGGCCAAAGGAGATTGGTGGGCAGGGGTTGGATCCGTGGCATCAGGCGATTTTGGCCGAAGAAATGTGGATCGCGGGCGAACCACGCGGCGGGCAATATATGAATGTGAATTGGGTGGGGCCAACATTGATCAAATATGGCACACCCGCCCAGCAAGCCCGATATTTGCCGCCGATTACCGCAGGCAAATCATTGTGGTGTCAGGGGTTTTCCGAACAGAATTCGGGGTCTGATCTGGCGTCGCTCCGCACCAAGGCGGTGTT
>JBEAOQ010000154.1:0-3059 GCA_041164845.1 Pseudomonadota bacterium
AGCGGCCTTGACCGCTACCCGAACTTCGCCCGCCATCGGCAGAGGGGTGTCAACTTCGGCAACGCGGACAGCTGCGGGGCCTTCGGATGTTTCGAGCAATAGGGCTTTCATGGGTTTTCTCTCAGTGATCTTAAAACGAAGCGGGCCTAAAACGAACTGGGCCTAAAAAGAACGTGGAAGGCCCAGCGATTCGGCAATGCCGTTGCGGACCATTTCATTGGTGATCGGGCCAATCCGCCACAGGCGCGAATCGCGCCAATAGCGTTGCATATCGGTTTCCGCCGAATAGCCCATACCGCCCAAAATCTGGATGCCCATATCGGCGGCTTTATTGGCGTTTTCCGATGCGAATAATTTCAGCATATTGGCATCGCTGCCGACATTCTCGCCGCGTGCCTGCTTGTCGGCGCAGGAATGTAGCAGCAATTCGGTGGTGCGCTGCATGGTGGCAATATCCGCAACATAATGCTGCAAAATCTGAAACTGGCCGATCACTTTGCCAAAAGCCTTGCGCTGTTTCATATAATCCAGCGCATCTTCCAGCACCCCGTCGATCACCCCAAGGCAAAACGCGCCAACCATGATTCGCTCATTGTTCAGCGTCGGCAGCAGCGTATACCAAGCGCGGTTTGGTTCAGCGAGGACATTTTCGTCAGCGACAAAGACATTGTCATACACCACGCTGGAACTGCCCATCGACCGCATCCCCAGCTTGGGCAGATTGGTGATTTTCACGCCCGCGCTGTTGGCCGGAACCCAGAACAAAGTCAGCCCTTGATGCTTCTTTTCCACATTGCGATCGGTGCGCGCCAGCACCAGCAGATAATCGGCAACATGCGCCGATGACGACCAGATTTTTTCGCCATTCAACACCCAGCCACCATCAACTTTTTCCGCCGAAGTGGTCAGGCTGCCCAAGACATCGGTGCCGCCGCCGGGTTCGGTAAAGGAAATCGCCGCCTTGAGTTCACCTGCGGCAATCTTCGGCAGATATTTGGCTTTTTGCTCAGGCGTTCCGTATAATCCGATGGATTTTGATCCGGCAAAGGATGTGATCCCCCATATCCATGCCAGCCCCCCCAATGTGCGCGCCAATTCACGCGCCAACAGCATCTGCATCAGGATATCGCCGCCCTGACCGCCATATTCCTCATCTATACCAATGCCGTGAAAGCCCGCTTCGCTAAATTTGGCCCACAGTTCGTGCGGATAATTATGCTCATCCGCTTCTAATTTGCGCGCCCAATCCTTGGGGCATTCCGCATCCACCCAGCGCCGCACCATATCGCGAAAGGCACGGTGTTCTTCGGGCAGTTCGAAATCCATACAGCAGCCTCACCAAATTTCTGGCCATAAGTCCCATGACCTTGACCTATCCTAACATTGGCTAGCCCAATTGCGTTGGCAACCTATCTGTCGGTAGGAGATGGTGCTTGCGCAAACGCGATTCATGCTCAATATAAGACGGAGTTACGATGGTGGACAACCAGTCCCCACAATCTTTGGGTGAGTTTAACTGATATGGGTGTTGTGCCAACAACCATTATTCCGCCGCGCAGCGCGCATACATATATCAGCCGCGATGTTATCGAGCGGCTGGCTGATCGTGTTGGCGCGTCGCGGGTGGTCACGGTCAGCTCACCCGCTGGCTTTGGCAAAACCACCGCCATGCTGCGCTGGGCCGATATATTGCGCGGGCAGGGCCGTCCGGTACTGTGGATTGCGGCGCGGGCGGGGATTGATTCGCTCACCTCGTTCGAAGTGGCCTTGCGCCAAGCACTGATCGCCGCCGGTTTGCCAGCGGTTGAAGCGTCATTGGAGCAGGATTTGCGGGCATGGCTGGCCAGCCTGTCTTCGGTATCTGGTTCCAAACCTGTGCTGTTTATTGATGATGGGCAATTGCTGGCAGAAAATATCCGCGAATTTATCGAACAGCTGATCGCCAGCGCCCGTGATGCCCTAACCACGGTGATTGCCTCACGCGGGGAATGCGGCATCAATCTGGCCCGATTGCGCTCGCTGGGTTATTTGTTGGAAGTGCGGGTGCGGCATTTGTGCTTTGATGCCGAGGAATCGACTCGGCTGATTCAGCAACAGGTGCAGGGCACAATGCCCGCCGCCGATGTCCAACGGATGGTGGTCGATACCCAAGGTTGGGCGGCGGGTTTGGTGCTGGCGGCGGGTGCGTGGCAGCGCGATATGGCCGAGGGGTTTACCCCGGAAGGCGGGGCCACCGGCTTGCGCCATGAATTTGCCAGCTATTTCCACGAAGAGGTGGTCGATGGCCTGCCGCAGGACATGCGCGATTTTATCATCGACACATCCATTCTGAGCGAGTTGACGCCAGCAGCCTGCGCCGCTGTGGTCAATAGCGAAAATGCCAGCACGATGATAGAGCAGGTGTTCGAACGCGGACTGTTTTTGGCCGAATTGGATCGCGAGCTGAACCGTTATCGGTATTATACCCTGTTCCGCGATATGGTATTCGGCCGATTGATGAAGCGCGCACCCGAACGTGCCGCAGAATTGCACCGCCGAGCCAGCCGGTTTTATGCCGATAATAGCGACCTGCAACTGGCGCTGGATCATGCGGCGCAAAGCGGTGACAAGGAATTTCTGGCCAGCCAGTTTGAACTGCTAGCGGATCAGATGATCTATGCTGGGCTGCTCTATCGGCTGGATGATCTGGCCAATGATATGCCTTGGGATCTGCTGAAATCGCGGCCATCTTTGTTGCTGGCGATGTCGTGGCGCAGCAGCCGACGGCTGGCGTTCAAATCATCGGAGCGGTTGATCGTCGCCGCCGAAACCTCGATCGCGGCCAAGGTTGAGAGCGGCGAGATGGATTATTACGCTGCCGAGCAGATGGGGTTTCGCTTGCGGCATCGCCGGATCATGCTGGAAGCGGCCCGCGACAATATGGTCTATGTCGAACGTCATGCCGAGGCTTTGCTCAATGATCTTGGCGACGATCATGCTTATCTCAGCTGCACCTTGCTGGCGCAATTGCTGTCCGCCCGCCGCGAGCTGTATCATTTCCATGATATGCTGCGGCTGGA
>JBEAOQ010000155.1:0-6983 GCA_041164845.1 Pseudomonadota bacterium
AAACCAGCATCAGCTTCAGCTTCTGCATAAGTCTCGACATAGGCCTCGCCAACTGCCTGAGCGCCTTCAGCTTGCGCGCCTTCTGCGCCAGCTTCGGCACCTTCTGCCATTTCGCCATCACGCCCCCTACCACCACGGCGGCGGCTGCGGCTGCGGCGGCGGCGTTTGCGCTGTGCTTCGCTTTCCGAACCTTCTGCGTCTTCAGCGACTTCACCACTTGCCGCTTGGCTGTCATCGCTATCGTCGAAACTAGCCTCATCCGTGCTATTGTCGCCAGAGCTGTTGTCATTCGCGCCTTCGCTGCCACCTTCGCCTTGTTCATCGCCGCGATCACGCCCACGTCCGCGCCGCCGTTTGCGCCGTTTGCGCCCGCCTTCCGCGCTTTCACCGCCTTCGCTGGCACGTTCACGGCGTGGACCACGTTCTTCTTCGGCTGCTTCGTCTTCGGAATAATCATCCTCGGGATAATCATCGTCCTCTTCGATCAGGGCGATAGCTTCGAATTTGGGGACAAATTCATTGCGCGGCCCCGATGACATGACGCGCATTTTTGCGCCTTCATTTTCGCCTTCGGGGATGACTTCGACCGACACGCCATAGCGCATTTCAATCTCGGCCAGATCATGGCGTTTGGTATTGAGCAGATAAATCGCCGCTTCTTGGCTGGCGAACAGGGTGATGACTATGCCGCGACCCTTGGCGGCTTCTTCTTCGATCAGGCGCAGCGCTGACAGACCTGCCGAACCCGCCGTGCGCACCAGACCCGTGCCATCGCAATGCGGACAGCCACGGGTGGTCGCCTCCAAAACGCCGGTGCGCAGCCGTTGGCGGCTCATTTCCATCAGGCCAAAGCCAGAAATTCGCCCGACTTGAATCCGCGCACGGTCATTGCGCAGCGCATCCTTCATCGCCTTTTCAACTTTGCGGACGTTGGAACCATATTCCATGTCGATAAAGTCGATGACCACCAGACCGGCCATATCGCGCAGACGCAATTGGCGGGCAATTTCACGTGCCGCTTCGAGGTTGGTGTTGACCGCTGTGGCTTCGATGCCATGTTCTTTGGTCGAACGGCCAGAGTTGATGTCGATCGACACCAGCGCCTCGGTCGGGTTGATAACGATATAGCCGCCCGATTTCAGCTGCACCACCGGATCATACATCGCGGTCAGCTGATCTTCGGCACCATAGCGTTGGAACAAAGGCACCGGATCGACATAGGCCTTTACCCGCTTGGCATGGCTGGGCATTAACAGCTTCATAAATTCGCGGGCATCGCGGTATCCGGTTTCACCTTCGACGACGATGTCCTCGATGTCACGGTTGTAAATGTCGCGGATGGCACGTTTAATCAGGTCGCTGTCGGAGTGGATGAGTGCGGGCGCGCTGCTGTTCAGGGTATTTTCGCGGATACCATCCCACAGCCGCGCCAAATAATCGAAATCACGCTTGATCTCGGTTTTGGTGCGTTGCAGACCGGCGGTGCGGACGATGCAGCCCATGCTTTTGGGCAATTGCATTTCGGCGATAATGCTTTTGAGGCGGCGACGATCGGCGACGCTGCTGATTTTGCGCGAAATGCCGCCGCCGTGGCTGGAATTGGGCATCAGCACGCAATAGCGGCCCGCCAGCGACAGATAGGTGGTCAGCGCCGCGCCCTTATTGCCGCGTTCTTCTTTCACCACTTGCACCAGTAACACCTGACGGCGCTGAATCACGTCTTGGATTTTATAGCGACGGCGCAGCGCCATGCGGCGGGCGCGCAGATCGTCGGCAGCTTTGGCCTGAGCATTGCCCCCCCCGCCATTGCCGCGTCCTTGACGGCGGCCACGTCCCTGGTTGCGGCCACGGCCCCGACCGTCATCCTGGTTTTCGTCTTGTCCGTCACCTGCATGGTCATCATCACCATGATCTGCGTCGCCGTGATCGGAGTCGCCGTGATCTACGTGGCCATCTTCGATGGTTGAAACATGGTCTTTTTCCGAGGTGTCTATTTCGGTGACGCCGCCATTTTCATGGTCATCGTCATGCTCGTCATCGCCATAATCTTCGTGGTCATCATCATCGGCAGCGCGCAAGGCCGCTTCTTCGGCGGCATGGGCGGCCTCTTCGGCCAGCAGGGCATCGCGATCCTGCTTGGGGATTTGGTAATAATCAGGGTGGATTTCGCTAAAGGCCAAAAAGCCATGGCGATTGCCGCCAAAATCAACGAATGCCGCCTGTAAGGACGGTTCAACCCGGGTTACTTTGGCGAGATAGATATTGCCTTTGATCTGTTTATGGTCAGCAGAGTCAAAGTCAAACTCTTCAATCCGTTGGCCTTTTAATACCGCAACCCGGGTTTCTTCCGGGTGGCGCGCGTCGATTAACATGCGCGTAGTCATTTTGAATTCTCCAAGCGCGTGGCGGCGCGGGCAAGCCCACGTCCACGGCGCATAATGTATAGGAAATGCCGCCTAGCTTTGCAGGGGTCAAACCCCGCCTGTGCCAAGCGGTAATAGGGTTAGTGCCATGGCCCATACTGGCCACAGCGGCGAAGTGTGTGTCTGCAAATGCGACAAGGCGCGGCGCGATTCGGCGCGCAAGGGTAGCTGCGGTCTGTTTCAGCGGTAATGCGTGAGAAGACAAGGCGGCCACCAGCCCATTCATCGCCCAAATGCCCAAGGCCCGATGGGGCTGTGGCAGGGGAAACGAAGAACGGCTAGTCATAATATGCATCAACCTGATATGTCCAAAACCACAGTTTTGGAGCATGTAACAGCTGCTTATCTGGTGTGAATCTGGAAATTTGCAAGGCATCATCAGCCAAAGCTGCGCCAGATTCAGGAAGATAGGCTCCTGTTAGCGACGGGTTAGCACTGCTTTTGCCAATCGGCAAGGGCTATGCTGCGCCCTAATCATCTATGTCAGTCAACCATTGCCAGCGGCTTAAGCGCGGCTTAGGTATTCGGCATTATGCTGCGCATTCTACTTATCCTATTGATCTTTCTGGCTCCAGTGGCGCTGTTTGCTGGAGTTTTGCGCTTTGACCAATCATTTGGTGAATTGCGCAGCAAGCGCGAATATGTGATCCGAATTGATCTGCCGCCGCCCGATGCGGTGATGGGCCTGCCCAAAGTGCAAGGGCCGCTCGATTCCAGCCGCCCGCTGGTGGTGATTGATGCGGGGCATGGCGGGCATGATCCTGGTGCTGGCAGTTCTGAAAATGCGGCGAAAGAAAAAGATTTGACGTTAAAACTGGCACTGGCTTTGCGCGATAAATTGCTGGCCGATGGCGGGGTGCGGGTGGCGCTGACCCGCAGCGATGACCGCTATTTGTTGCTGGAAGAACGCAGCGGTATCGCTCGCAAATTGCACGCCGATTTGTTTATTTCCATTCACGCCGACAGCGCCGACAGCGCCAGCGCCAGCGGGGCCACAGTCTATACGCTGTCGCAAAAGGGCAGCAGCGAAGAGGCTGAAAAATTGGCGGCGTCCGAAAACCAAGCCGATATGATAAATGGCGTGACATTGGGCGCGACCACCAACGATGTCAGCGCGATTTTGGTCGATTTGTCGCAACGCCAAAGCGCGGCGCAATCCGAGGAAATGGCGCGGCTGATCTTACGGGTAAATGCAGAAATGGCGGGTGTGGGGGCGATGGATTTTCGCACTCGTCCGATCCAATCGGCGGCTTTTGTCGTGCTGAAATCGCCCGATTTGCCGTCTATTTTGTTCGAAGCGGGTTATATCAGCAATTCGCATGATGCGGCGCAATTGGCGTCTTCTGCGGGCCGTGCCAATTTTGCCGAGGTTACGGCCCGGGCGATAAAAGTGTTTTTTGCGCGCAATTCGCGGGCCACTATCGGTGCCGTCACGCCATAATGGCCTTGGCAAATGGGGTTTAGACCCGCTAAGACAAAAGCCATATGGCCGAAGCTGATGATGACAAGAGACTGACCTATCGCATTCGCCGCAATACCAGCGGGGTTTTGGCCAATCTGCGCCAAAAATTGCGGCCACTTACGGCAGCGGTGAAGACGGCGGTTGCATGGGCGGCGGGGTCGCGGTTGTCGGCTTGGTTTATCCGCAACTGGCAGGCTTCGCGCTGGTTTCGCGTGGCAGGATATGCGGTGGGGGCAGGTTTTGCCGCAATTGTGCTGTTGTTTGGGGTGACATTGTATAATTTGCCCTCGGCGGATCGCTTGGTCGATTATCAACCGCCTTTGCCAACGATGGTGCGCGGCGCGGATGGGTCGGTGGTCTATTCCTATGCGCGGGAACGGCGGGTGCAATTGCGCTATGTCGATTTTCCAAGGCCACTGACCAATGCCTATTTGTCGGCGGAGGATAAGAATTTCTTTAGCCACGGCGGGGTCGATTATATCGGTTTGGCCGAAGCGGTGGTTGATTATACGCTGAAAATGGGGTCGGGCCAGCGGGCGCGGGGTGGTTCTACGATAACCCAGCAGGTGGCGAAAAATATTCTGATCGGCAATGAATATTCGGTCAGCCGCAAGCTGAAAGAGATGATCTTGGCCCGCCGGATCGAGGCGGTGCTGAATAAGCAGCAGATCCTTGAGTTATATCTCAATGAAATTCCGCTGGGCCGCCAGAGTTTTGGGGTGCAAGCGGCATCACGCGCCTATTTTGGCAAGGATGTCGGTGAGCTGAAATTGCATGAATGTGCCTTTTTGGCGGTATTACCCAAGGCGCCAGAAACCTATGGCCGCGCCCAAAATGCCGCCAAGGCCATCGAACGGCGCAATTGGGTGCTGGATCAGATGGTGAAAAATGGCACCGCCACCCGTGTCGATGCCGATGTTGCCAAAGCCCAGCCATTGGGGGTGATTCCGCGCCGTGTAGAGTCCTATGATCCGTCGGTCGGCTATTATATGGAAGAGGTGCGCCGCCGGTTGATCGGCCAATATGGCGAAAAGGCCGACGATGGGCCTAACAGCATCTATGCCGGTGGGTTGTGGGTGCGGACGTCGATGGACCCCGAATTGCAAAAGGCCAGCCAAGATGCGTTGCGGATGGGTTTGCTGCGTTATGCGGCCGGCAAGGGCTGGGCGGGGCCGATTGCCCATGTCGATCTGGATCCAGACCATTGGCAAAGCCAACTGATCGTCCAGAACAAATATCTGTCCTATCAAAATTGGCGGGTCGGGATTGTTGTCTCGCGTGTTGGCAATGGGGTGGGTAATAGTGGCATAATCGGCTTTAACGACGGTCAAACCGCGCCCTTAATTGGCTTGCCGCAGACCTTGCGCGCGGGTGATATTATCGCCGCCGCACCGATTGATAGCAAAAATTGGGCGGTGCGGTTTATTCCAGGTGTATCGGGCGGGATGGTGGTGCAAAGCCCGTTTAATGGCCGGATATTGGCGGTGCAGGGCGGGTTTGACTCCGGGCTGGATTCGTTCAACCGCGCGATACAGGCCCAGCGCCAGCCCGGATCAACGATCAAACCCTTCGTTTATGCCACCGCGCTGGATTATGGCATGACCCCCGCGACAATGGTTCCCGATCAGCCGTTCTGCGTCTATCAGGGGGCGGCTTTGGGCCAGAAATGTTTTCGCAATTTCGGCAATGAAGGCGGCACGGGGGTTCACACCATGCGCTGGGGGCTGGAACAATCGCGCAATCTGATGACGGTGCATATTGCCAATGATACCGGCATGGACAAGGTGGTGACGACCTTCAAAAAACTGGGAATTGGCGTCTATCAGCCCTATCTCTCTTATGCTTTGGGAGCAGGGGAAACCACGGTTGCCCAGATGGTCAATGCCTATAGCGCGCTGGCCAATGGCGGGGTGCAATATGAGGCATCCTTGATTGACGCGGTGCAGGACCGCAATGGCAAAGTGATTTGGCGTGCCGATGAACGGCGTTGCGAGGGCTGTAATATGGCCGAATGGGATGGCAAACCCATGCCGCGATTTGCCCCGCGTGGGCATCAAGTGATGGACCCGCGCACCGCTTATCAAGTGGTGCATATGTTGGAAGGGGTGGTGACACGCGGGACGGCAGTGGTTTTGCGCGATTTGAACCTGCCGCTGTTTGGCAAAACCGGAACGACCACCGGCCCGACCAATGTGTGGTTTGTTGGCGGCTCGCCCAATATTATTGGTGGTGCCTATATTGGCTATGACCAGCCGCGTTCGTTGGGCGGGTATGCACAGGGCGGAACTTTTGCCGCACCGATTTTTAAACATTTGGTCGAACACACCAGAGCGCGCTGGGATCATACGCCATTCGTCATGCCCACCGGCATCCGTTTGGTCAAAATTTCACGCTCGACTGGGCAGCGGGTGTTTGAAGGGACGCCCGGCGATGACCCTAAGGCCGAGATTATCTGGGAGGCGTTTAAACCGCAGACCGAGCCGCAACGTGTAAGCCGTCAAGAATTGCTGGCGGCGAAAAGGGCGGAATTGATGGCCAAGATCAAGAGCGGATTACAGGCGACGCCAGCGGCATCGGCGGATAGTGCCGCCAAACCAGCCACCGCGCCACGCGATTTTGCTGAGGAAAAAGGCGGGGTTTATTAGAGCATCGTGCCAAAAAGCATGTCCTGAGCCTGTCGAAGGGTGGGAACCGGTTTTTGGCTTAAAACGATGCGAAAACAAATAATTAGAGCGGGCAATCTGATTCAGATTTAACGCTGCCCGCTCTAGAGGCTTGTTGGTTGGGTAGTATCTTCATTTCAGATCAAGTCTGGAATGACGGGCTGGACAATGATTTATTTCAGGTGCAGCATGGTGTGATGAAAACGCAAACCACCGTGATCGCATTCGCGCTTGCTGCGCTAGCCCTTTCCGCATCCGCTCGCGCCGATCTGGCGGTGGGGGTGATGGCGCCTGACATATCCACCCAAGGGGCAATTGCTGGAAAAGCGGTGCCGTTTAAATTAAAGGATGCGCTAAAAAAAGGGCCGGTGGTGCTTTATTTCTATCCCAAGGCTTTTACCTCTGGCTGCACATTGGAAGCACATGCCTTTGCCG
>JBEAOQ010000156.1:0-6566 GCA_041164845.1 Pseudomonadota bacterium
CGCGATACCGATAGCGGGGAGGTGGCCTGATCCAGCACCACGCCACTGGCATCGGTGATGACCGCTTTGACCCCCGATGTGCCAATATCAATGCCCAGAAACATGCCGCCGCTCCACGATTATTTGTCTGTGTTAATCACCTTAAGGGCCGCTTGGCAAGGGTGCTGATGCGTGGTTTGCTGGTATTTCATCGCATGCAGGAGCGCAGCTGCTGGTCAGCTATTGTCTTGGATATGGGTATGTGATTGTGTTTTTCTTGTAATATTGCCGATGATATGATATTTGACAGCATGATTTTGGATACCGATGTTATCATCGCCGCAATTCGCAGCAGTTCGGGTGCTTCAGCCGAGATTGTTCGGCGAGCGCGGGCTGATGTGACGGCTGCTCAGGAGATTATGAACCGCTCGCGGGGCGAAACGCCTAGCGCGCAGGATCAACTCTGTTCACCCTGATATTCCGCCACATAGCGCATCACGGTTTCATGCATATGCCGCAGCAGCATTTCGTGCTTTTGAAAATGGACGTGGCTGTTAGCGCGGGCGGATAGGCCGATCTGGCCGGATTCTACCGCCAGACGGTCTTCGGCCAGCACATCGCGGGTGGAATGGGTGGCAAATTCGCGGGCAAAGGCCCGCGATGGGGTGTCGGTTTCTCTGGCCCAATAGAGGCGCACTTGGCCGCGTGTTTTGTCTGGCCCACATGGCCAATGGGTGTGGCTATATTGGTTGGGCGGTAGGCCTACGATATGAAAACAGGGGAAGAGTTTGAAATCGGTCTTGCCGAAAGCAAAACCGTCATTGGCGGATGATTTTGCCCCGCGTAGAAAACTCTGGGTCAATACCGGTGGCATGTCCGGCGGATTGGGGTTGCGGGCCAGCGTTTGGCTGCAATGCGGGCCAAGAAAACCATAATGGCTGGGATAGGCAAAGGGATTTTCGGGGGTCAGCGCCGCTGCGCCAGTGCGCGGATGGATAAACCGCAGATGGTAATTTTCGAGGAAATTGTCGTAATTCAGCTTCCAATTGGCGTTGATTTCATAGGTCCATTCGGTGAAATGGGTGGCGCGGGCCACGGGCAAATGTTCCATTTCATCGGCGATGGCCCCGAAAAATTCACGGGCGGTTTGGGCGGGGGCGGGATCAAAATTGATGAAGATCATCCCGGCCACCACTTCGGTAGCTAGCTGTTTCAGGCCGCAATCCTTTTTATCCAAACCGAATTGCCCGAAATCAGGCGCCGATAGCAATGCACCATCGCTGCCATAGGTCCAGGCGTGATAGGGGCAGGTGAAGGTGCCGGTCTTGCCCTCGGTTTCCGTGGTAAGCTGGGTGCCGCGATGGGTGCAGACATTGTGAAATGTGCGGATTATGCCATCTTTGCCCCGCATAATCAGCAGCGACGCCCGGGCAAATTCCACGTCGCGGCGGATGAAATGGCCGCTGTCGGGCACTTCGCAGATATGGCCGATATGCAGCCATGTCCGCATAAAAATAGCGCGGCGTTCCCATTCCCACCATTCTGGATCGGTATAGACATAGGAGGGAATGGGGCCAGAACCAAGCAAGGCGGCGGCTTCATCGGGGGGAAGCATGGTGATGGCGGGGGGCGCGGACATGCATCATCGTTTCATGTTGCGGAACTTTAAGCAATTACTTAGATTGCCAGCAGGGAGTGCAGAGGTTACACACCATTGTGATTTTCAGATTTTGCTGGACGGAGGAATTGTATGAAACGGACATTTTGGATTGCATCTGCTGCGGCGCTGGTTTTGGCGGGTTTTGGCGGGGCTGCTGTGGCCAATAGCGGCGGCAAAGCTGGCAAAAAAGCACCTGTCGCCAAGACTGCCCCTGCTCCGGCGATGAAACCTGCCGAGGTGATTGAAGCGCGTCATGCCAATTTCAAAGTGATGGGCAAGGGATTTAAGGCTATCCGTGACCAGTTGATGAGCCCCAGTGGCTCGATGGATATTGTCAAGGAAAACGCTGTGGCGATTGATGGCGCGGCGGTGAAGGTTGCCGGATTTTTCCCTAAGGGAAGCGGAGCAGAAGCTGGGGTGAAAACCGAAGCCCTGCCAGCTATTTGGGAAAAACCAACGGATTTTAAGGCGGCGTCGGATAAGTTGGTGGCGGCGGCGGCTGGGTTGAAGGCGGCGGCGGCAAGCGGTGATATGGCAAATGTGAAAGCAGCGATTCCGGCGCTGGGCGGAGCGTGCAAGGGTTGCCATGATAGCTTTAAGGCAAAGGATTGATGTTGTTTATCGCCTTGTTTTAACGGTGTTTTTGTGATTGAAAAAAGCGAGGTCTGGTCATGTCGTCAAAAATAAAGGCGGCGGGACTGGGCCTTGTTTTATTGGTTTTAGCCGCAGTTATTGGCTGGTTTATCTATCATCAGCAGGTGGGGCGTTATCTGCAATCAACCAATGATGCAGCGATCCAAGCCGATCAGGTGACGATCAGCGCCAAGCTGTCGGGCTATGTTCGCCAAGTGGCGGTCGAGGACAATGCCCAAGTGGCGGCGGGGTCGCTGTTGGTGGCGATTGATCCGTTGGATTACCAAACCAAAATGGCGGCGGCACAGGCCGATATGATGCTGGCCCAAGCGGCGAAAAGCGTGGTGGTTGCGGCGGGCGGCGAGGCCGAGGCGGGGGTTGTCGCGGCGCGGGCGCAGCTGGCAGCGGCGCAAAGTGGGTTGGATTTTGCCACGCGCGAATGGGCGCGGATTAAGCCTTTGGTTGACAGCGGGGCCGAGGCTGCGGCGACATTATCGCAATATAGCGCCAATCGGGATCGGGCGGCGGCGGAAGTGGCGGCGCAATCGGCGGCTTTGCTGGCGGCGCAGCGGCGATTGAGCGGGATGACGGCACAGGGCGCGCAGGCGGGGGCTAAGGCGCAAATGGCGCAGGTTCAAGCGATGGCGGCGAGCAATGATCTGGCGGCAACGCGGTTGGTTAGCCCGCTGGCGGGGCGGGTTGCGGGGCGCAGCGTCAGGGTCGGGCAATTTGTTGCACCCGGAATGCGGTTGATGACGATTGTGCCGACAGATGCGCTGTATGTGGTGGCCAATTTCAAGGAAACCCAGGTGGGGCTGATGCGTGCCGGTCAGATCGCGGTGGTGCATGTCGATGCTTTGCCTGACGTGGCGTTTAAGGGCACGGTGGTCAGCATAACCCCGGGGACTGGGGCCAATTTCTCCCTGATACCGCCGCAAAATGCCACGGGCAATTTCACCAAAATTGTCCAACGGGTGCCGGTGCGGATCAGGATTGATGCCGGGCCAGCGGCAAGGGCGGTGTTGGCGGCGGGGATGTCGGTGACCGCCGAGGTGGATACCCGCAGCGCCAAGGGGGCGATGGATGCTTTGCGCGATGAGCAAGCGCGAGCCTCCAGAGCCATTGGCGGAAAATGAGCCAAACACCCGCTATTCCAACATCGGCAATGCCGCCGCAGCGCGCCGGTCTGGCCGATTGGTTGGCGGTGTTTGCGGGCACTTTGGGCGCCTTGATGGCGCTGCTCGATACGTCGATCATCAATTCATCGCTGCCGGTTATTCAGGGTGAAATCGGCGCGACACCCTCCGAAGGGACGTGGATCGGCACCGCCTATTTGGTCGCGGAAATTGTTGCCATTCCGTTGACCGGCTGGTTGGAACGGATGTTGGGGATGCGGATATTATTGTTGGGGGCATCGCTGTTTTTTACCCTATTTTCGGTGTTATGTGGCTTTTCAACCAGCCTGACGATGATGATTTTGGGTCGGATTGGTCAGGGTTTGGCGGGTGGCATGTTGATCCCCACCGGCATGACGATTGTCGCCACCCGTCTGCCGCCGGCTCAGCAATCGGCGGGACTGGCTTTGGTCGCGGTATCGGCGTTTTTGGGGCCAGCGATTGGGCCAGTGATCGGCGGCTGGTTGACCGAAAATGTCAGCTGGCACTATGCGTTTTTTATGAATGTGCCGATCAGCGTGATGCAGATTGGCTTGCTGATTTTAGGGGTCAAGGGCAGCAAGGTGAATTGGCGCGAATTGCGCGGGGCGGATTGGCTGGGAATTTTCGGGTTGATGATGGGGCTGGGCGGGCTGACCACGCTGTTGGAAAAAGGGCATGGCGAGGAATGGTTTGAATCCACGCTGATATGGCAGCTGGCTGGTTTGAGCGGCTTGGGTTTTGCCCTGATGATATGGGGGCAGTTTGCGGCGGTGCGCCCGGTGGTGCGGTTAAATTTGCTGCGCAATCGGGCGCTGTCATCGGCCTTGGCGATTATGACCATTGTCGGGATGCTGTTGTTTTGCACCCTGTATAATGCGCCGCAATTTTTGGCGGCGGTGGCGGGGTATAATGCTTTGCAAGCGGGGCAAGTGACGGCGATTGCCGGGCTGATTTCGATACCGCTGGCTTTTTGCTTTCCTTTTGTGATTGCCCAGATGGATCTGCGTTTGCTGGTGTTTGTGGCTTTGTTGTTGCTATCCTTGGGCAATTATGTGCTGTGTACGCTTACTTCTGCGTCGTCCGGTGGGGATTTTACCCTGTCGCAGTTGATTATCGGCGTGGGCGTTACCTTCTCGGCGCTGCCCTTGCAGCAATCCATAATGACTGCGGTTCCCGTCGCGGATTCGGCGGAAGCCAATAGTTTGCTGGCGGTGGCGCGAAATTTGGGCGGGTCGATTGGCTTGGCGGGGGTGGCGGGGTTTCAAGAGGTGCGGTTTGATTTTCACCGCTGGACGCTTCATGCGTTGATACCGGCCAATGGCGGCGAGGTGCAGGGGCAGATGACCCAGATGGGCATGTTATTTGGCGGTGGAGCCGATGGCGCGGAGATGGCTGGGCGGATGATAGATGGGCAAATAGCCATACAGGCCTTGGTGATGACATTTGATGATATGTTTTTGACTTTTGCCTGGATCGCTTTGGTGTTTGCGCCTTTGGCATTTTTGTTGCGGCCCTTGCCACGCGGGGCTGCTGTGGTGATGGGGCATTGATGCGGCATTTTGGATCTTTGGTGGTAGTGACGGCCAGTCTGGCGGGATGTGCGGCTGACGATACGGCAGGTTTGCGCAATTTACCCGCCCCGCCAACCACGTTCATACGAGCAGAGGATGCGCCAAAAACCCCGGTGCTGGCGCGCTGGTGGCTGGCGATTGACGATACGGAATTGACCCGATTGATCGAATTGGGGCTGGCGCAATCACCCAATGTTGCGGCGGCGGAGGCGCGGCTGCGGCAGGCGCGGGCTGGGCTGGCGGGGGCCAAGGCAGGGCGCTTACCGGCGCTTGGCGGATCGGCCTTGGCGGCGCGGGCGGATGTTTCGGGGCCTCTTCTGGGCGGAAATGGGCCGGTCGAGCTGTATAATCTGGGCTTTGATGCGCAATGGGAGCTGGATTTATGGGGCGGACAGCGGCGCGGGGTAGATAAGGCCAAGGCGGGGGCGGATCAGGCGGCGGCAGGGCTGGCCGATGCGCAGGTCAGCCTGTCGGCGGAAATAGCGCGGTCCTATGTGGTATTGCGGGCGCGCGAGGGCGAAGGGCGGTTGTTGGCGCAGCGTCATGCGCTGGAATTGCGGCTGTTGGTGATGGCCAAAGCGCGGACGGCGGCGGGGCGGGTGCCGCAGATGGCGGTTGATGCGGCGGCGATTCAATTGGATCAAACCGCAGCAGAACAAGCATTTGGTCAAGGCGAAATATCGGCTTTGCGCGATGCATTGGCGGCGATGACGGGGCAGATGCCGGGGGCTTTGGATGATCTGTCGATGGGTAAGGTGCCCAGGCCGCCGGTGCAGGTGGCGATAGGCGATCCGGCGGAAATGCTGGCGCGGCGGCCGGATATGCGGGCGGCGGAAGCGCGGCTGAAGGCGGCGGTGGCGGATGTCGGGATGGCGCAGGTGCGGCGGTTGCCGCAGGTGGCTTTGTTGGGGATGATGGGATTGGGCGGGCCGAATCTGGGCGATGTGGTTGATCCGGCCCAATTATCTACGCTGGCGATACCGCGATTGACTTGGAACATGTTGGATTTTGGCCGAACGGCGGCAAATTTGCGGGGGGCTAGGGCTGGGCGTGATGCGGAAATGGCGGTGTATCAGGCTAGTATGTTGAATTCCTTGCAAGATGCTGAGGGGGCGTTGGCCCGATTTGGCGCGGCGCGGCAGGTGGCGGGGCGGGCGGCGGCCACGGTGCAACATGCCGAGGCGATAGCGGCGGCGCAGGATTTGCGAGCCAAGGCGGGGGTGATTTCGGTTGGTGAATCATTGGAATCGCAACGAAAGTTGATTGATGCGCAGCTGGCCGAGGGGCAGATGCGGGGGCAATGGACGGTGGCTTATGTTAGTGTGGCCAAGGCTTTGGGACTAGGTTGGAAGGATACACCATGAGGCGATTATGGGCCGGTTTTGGCGCTGCTATGCTGCTGTTATGCTGTTTTGCCGGAACGGCACAGGCGCAGAATTCTGGGAAAGGGCCGGTGGTTCTGGCGGCATCGAGTATGCAAGAGGCGTTGAATGCGGCGGCGGATGCATGGGTTAAACAAGGAAAAGCGCGCCCCGTGCTGTCTTTTGCCGCATCATCCGCGCTGGC
>JBEAOQ010000157.1:0-8968 GCA_041164845.1 Pseudomonadota bacterium
GAATGGCCCATTTCTGCGTCGGCTCGGCTTGAAATATCGGCATATTACCGCGCCTCGCCTTCTTGAACTGAGCCATTCTGCCTCAAACCTCGACGCTGTTAAATATGGGTTCAGACCCTAAGCAGGCACCACGTCAAAGGCAATATTCAGCCGTTCTCCGCCATGTGTCGGAACCGTGCCATGCCAAATTGTGCTGGGAAAGATCACCAGATGGCCGGTTCGCGGCTGGATTTGCTGATATGGTGCCAGATTTAACCCCAATTCGCCGGGCGGTGCGCCCAGTTGCAGATAGCCGGCTGGGGCTTCACCCATTGCGGCAGCGTCGGGCAGAGACACATAAAAAGCACTACTCAACCACCCCTGCGGATGGCTATGCGCGACATTATGCCCCTGTGCGGTCAGGCACACCGACCAACTGCCGCTGATACACAGATGGGTTCGCGGGCGCGATAGCAGCGGGTGGATCAGCCCATCATAGGTCTGATCTGGGGGCAGACTGGCGGCAAATTCCTGCATCGCCGCCATCAATTTACCCCGCGCCTGTTGCAGAATGGGTTCATGGCGCAACAACAACGACCGATCGGTCTGGGTGCCGCCGCGCACCGATTGCTCGGCATAGGCGGCTTTAGCTGTGTGGAGTTGGCGCAAAAATACGGCCAGTTCGGTTAGTTCTGCGGCGGAAAATCCGGGGTCAATATCGACGACATACACAGGGTTTCCATCAAGCCATTGGCTGCGCGGATCATCCAATAATCGCCACGCGGTTGACAGATAGGGCCACACTTGTCCGGCTGTTTTGGTTTGGGTTAGTGGCAATGCCAATTTGGCAGCAGCCGCCGGATTTCCGCATCGCAAGGCATGACGGATGCGGCAGAGAGCGAGGAAATCATCCTGCACATCGGCGCATTTGGCCAGCTGGCGATCCGCCGATGGATCGCCCGATTCCGCCGCGACAAAGGCCCGGGCCACGGCGATGGGCTGGCTGTCTCCGCAGTGTTGCGCGGCCATATCGAGAATTTCCAAGGCGCGTGGCCAGTTGCGATGTTGAGCTATCGCGCTGAACCACCCCAGCCACAGTGCTTGGTTTTGCGGCAAGATTTTGCAGGCAATGCGATAGGCAGCATCGAAATTATCGACATCACCCTGAGTCCAGCGCATGCCCGCCAAGACCCGTTGGCCATCGAGCCAATCGGGGGTGACTGTCAGGGTTTGGGCAAGGAGATCAATGGCGGCTTCGGCGTTACCCTCGGACGCCAGCGCCAGCGCGTGATTGCGGATGACATCGCGGTTTTCAGGCCAGATTTTGGCCACATCGGCGAATAATTCCGCCGCTGGATAGCCCAATTCATAGCGTGATTGGGCGTGGAGAAAGGCGATCAAGCGGTCATCGGGGGCCAATCCACGGGCTTTGGCAATTTCTGCATCGGCCTCACCCATGCGCTGTGCAGCGCGCAGGGCGGCGGCGTTTTGCATGAGGGCGGCGGGGTCCATCAGAGCTTCGGCGCCTTACAATGCGCGTCAATAAATCCTTGATGGCTCGGCGCTTTACCCGCTTCCTGCGCCATGCCGCGCCGCAATTTGTCCAGCCAATCGCGCGCATCAATCCCGCGATAATCCATCAACGGATCAAGCCCCTGCGGGAAATTGAGCTGGCCGATATGCACCGCCAGCCAGCTGGGCGGGGCGAACAAATCCATCTCGCGGGCGATTAACCGGCCATGACGGCGGAAATGGTCAATTTTCATCGCCAAAGTTTCAGGAATGTCCATATTCGCGCAGTAACGCCACAGCGGGCTGTCATCGCGTCGAGTCAATTTATAGTGGAGGATGATGAAATCGCGGATTCGTTCGGTTTCAATTGCGGATACGCGGTTAAATTCCGCAATCGTCGCGGGGTCGAAATTCCGATCGGGGAATAGGCCCATTAATTTGGAGATATTAGCCTGAATCAAATGGATAGAGGTTGATTCCAAGGGTTCCAAAAACCCACTAGACAGGCCGACCGCCACCACATTTTTGACCCAATGCGCCTTGCGCCGCCCCGTGGTAAAACGCAGCGGGCGCGGATCGCCCAGAGGTTTGCCATCGACATGACCCGCCAAAAATTCCGCCGCTTTGTCATCGTCCAGAAACTGGCTGCAATAGACATAACCATTGCCGGTGCGGTGTTGCAGCGGAATCCGCCATTGCCAGCCCGCCTCACGCGCAGTCGAGCGGGTATAGGGTGTCAGCGGCCCTGCATTTTCGCTTGGCATGGCCATGGCCCGATCACAGGGTAAATAATGCGTCCAATCTTCATAGCCGGTTTTGAGCGCGCCTTCGATCAGCAAACCGCGAAAACCCGAGCAATCAACGAACAAATCAGCGGACAAAACGCGGCCATCTTGCATCGTGACACTATCGACAAAACCGGTTTCGCCGTTCAAAGTGACATCGCCAACCATACCTTCCACGCGGACAACCCCGCAGCGTTGCGCAAATTGACGCAAGAATCGCGCATATAATCCGGCGTCGAAATGATAGGCGTAATCAAAGGTCGACAGCACGCTGCTGGGATCGGGATTGGGCCGGGTGAATTTGCCCGCTTTGGCCAAATTCCAAGCCATCGACAGATCATCCAGCCCCCCCACATCGCCCATTTCGCGCGCCCGCAGCCAATATTGATGCAGCGGCACCATATCAAAATTGCCACCATGCGGGCCAAAGGGGTGGAAATAGCGGTGGCCCAATTTGGCCCAATCGACAAATTCAATACCCAATTTGAAACTGCCCATGGTGGCTTTGACAAATTCACGTTCATCAATGCCGAGAGTTTGGTTGAAGGTGCGGATCGGGGGAATAGTCGCCTCACCGACGCCGACCGTGCCGATTTCCTCGCTTTCTATCAGGGTGATGGCGCAGTTTTCTTTGAGGATATGGCCAAGCATTGCCGCCGTCATCCACCCCGCTGTGCCGCCACCAACGATGACGATGGAACGGATGGCGTGGGGATTTTTCGGCATGGGGGTTCTCTCCGAGGCAATTATATAGCCCCTTCCCCTTTAAGGGAGGGGTTGGGGTGGGGCCTGTCCACTTGATCATAAATCGCGTGTAACTGACAGACCCCACCCCCAGCCCCTCCCCTGAAGGGGAGGGGAGTTAAGTAGACTCTTACAAAAGAAAACGGCGGGCGGGAAGTTTCCTTCCGCACCCGCCGTTCGCGCCCTTTGATGCGACCCAAGGGGCGCAGGGAGGTTTAGAAGTTAAACTTGATCGACCCCGTAACCGTGCGGCCAGCCGCATTGGTGACGTTGAACACCGAGTTGGCACCATTGCTGGTCACGACATTGTTGCCTGGCCCTTGCAACGCGAAGGTATTGAACAGATTGTAGATGTTCACCCCCAGTTGCAGGTTTTTGGCCGGGTTCACCGTGAAATTCGCCCCGAATACAGCCGAACCCGGGTATTTCAGACCATTGCCGTCCAGCGAGCTGGTTTGGCCGGTGACATTCATGCCCAATGACGCCATTTGCGACACATTGTAATTGGCCGCCAGCGTATAGCTGAAATCAGGAATACCATCCGACGGCGCAAAAGTCGCGGTGCCCGAAGGCTGCTTCTTTGACTTGTTGTATGTGGCATTGGCCATGAAATTAAAGCCGCCGTTTTTGTAGGTGCCGAAAAATTCAAAACCGGTGGTTTTGTATTTATTGGCGACGATACAGGCCGCAGCCGGCGCGCATTTCACCGGATTCAGCTCATAGGTAGTGATGTTGAAGTTGGACTTAAACACCGTCAATTCGACAGTATAGCGTCCACCAGCCAAGTCGCCACGATTTTTCAAGCCGATTTCATATTGGTTGACATAATCGGCAACAGCCGCCGCGCCGGTGGTGCTGTTCAACGTGCCATCTTTGTTGAAATAGCCGTTGAAGCTCATCCGGTCAGCGTTAAACCGCGCGCCGCGTGAGGCCCGGATAAATACCGAGGTATTATCCGCAGGTTTATACAGCGCACCGACGGACCAAGATGTTGTCGCTTTGGTGTAGTTCAACACTTCCGCTGGAGCATCGGGCAGGAAGTAAGGAATTTGGGTGGTGACAGTGGTGCCTGTGGCTGGATTGACCTGAGTTACCGCATAATTATAGGCGGTTCCGGTGCTTTTTTGGCCGGTGCCAGAGCCATTGTTGATGTCGTGACGGATGCTGGCGTCAAATTGGAATTTGTCGCCATCCAAGGTTACGTTCAAATAGGGCGCATTGTCGGTGAAGGTGTAATCATAGGTGCGCGCGCAGCAATCGCCCCAATTGTTGCCATAACCAGCAATGCCATTGGCGGTCAGCAAAGCGCCCGCAGCATTATACAGATTGACCATCGACGGATTGTTGCCAGCCGCTTCTGAATAGGTTTTCTGGACATGCCAATCCATCGCAATCCGCTGGCTCATAAAGAACCAACCGGCTTGGACAGATGCCTTCATCCCGCCGCCAATGTCATATTTGCCCGACAGTTTCAGATCATTGACGAAGCTGCCGATGTCACGGATGCGGGTATACACATCAACATTGGTGTTGATATAGGGGTTGGTGTATAGCGCACCGGCATTGGGGCCATTGGCATAACGCACCGTAGCGACAGCCGAACCATTAACCGTTGAACCAATCACCCCAGCAGTGGGATCAGCCGAGAAGAATGGCGAGGCAAAGCCGCCGCTCATGCTGGTATAGCGGAAATTATCGTCCAATTTAAGGCCGTCCGAGACATTGTAATGCAGTTGCAGCTGAATCGATTTCGCCTTGGTGGTGATACCGTTCATTTGCTGTTGCTTGCGGGTGCCATCGACATCAACATAGTAGAATTCGCGGTTGTTCAGCGAATAGCCGCCCGATTGCTTGCGCCCATCAAAGGTCGCATAAGGTTTCAGACCCGTAACCTTGCCGCCCGCGCCGGTGCCGCCGGTGATGGTGCCGCTGGCCAAGGATGCGTTGTAATCAGGCTCTTGGGTATCGGCCAATTTAAAGAACATCCGCAGATAGCCCTTATCATCAGCGAATTCCTTGGTGACATTGCCCTTGATTTGATAGCTCTTTGACACATTATAGCCAGCGTGCAGCGGGCCGTGACCGACATCAACATAACCGCCGACATTGTAATAGGTGGTATCGTTGATGATCCCCGAAGCGAGGAATTTCACCTTGGTGTAATCGTAATTTACGCCCTTTTCCAGCTCGGCATAGCCGCCTTCGGATTTGCTGGTCTTGCTGATATAGTTGATAACCGCGCCCGGCGCTTGTGATGCTAGGGTCGAGGTGGTGCCGCCGCGAATCGCTTCAACGCGCTCATCGGTCGGGCCAAAATGAGTCCAATAGTCGTTATTGCCGAATTGAATATCGCCATACAGAACGGTGGGCAGGCCGTCTTCTTGCATTTGGACAAAAGTCGCGCCGCCAGTGGCTACGGGCAGTCCGCGCACCGCAATATTGGCGTTACCGCCGGGGCCACCGGTGCCGGGCGATTGCAAACCGGGCAGCAAACGGAACAACTCCGCCTGCGACTGGGGCCGGAAATTGTTGATAACATCTGCCGAAACCGATGAGACCGAGACCGAGCTGTTGAGCTTGCTACGGTCGCCGGTGGATGCGGTGACAACGATGGTGCTCAGCGTATCTTCTTCGGCCTTAGCGGCGGCAGGCGCTGCTGGCTTGTCGGCGGCAAAGGCTGGGGCAGCCATTGTCGCTGCGGCCAAGACCGCGACGGATACGCATGATTTCAAAAATTGTGCTCTCATAAATCCTCCCATTAAACGATTATTCCCGCCGAATCCATATTTGGAAATGGTGGTCGACTCCCCCAATAGGCTTTTGGAAATCGTTTGCAAGGATTTATGCAAAGGATTGCATAACTTTTTTTGATTGCTGACGATTGTTGCATTTAAGTCACAGATCAACGGGTGGAGGAGGAAAGGCTGACCCTAAAGCCCCTGCAGTTGGGCCGCCAAAATCGCCAGATCGGACAGGGAGAACGTCTGTTCCAACACCAAACCATAATGCGGATAGCGCCGCCAGCTGACCTTGGCGAATAGGGTCACATGATGGGCTATATCAATCCGCAATCTTTGCTGCAACAACAAATGGGCATCGCAATCAATACAGGCCCCCTGTTGCGACAGGTTGACCAGCGTAACATGCATGTCCTCGTGATTGACCCGCATCCGCGCCGTTTTGTGCAGATTGACCCGCAAGGGACGGCGGGGATATTTGGCGAAATTCTCCTCGATCAAGGATTGCACATTAACACTGCCATGAAAACTTAGCCCGACAAAGTCGCCTTTTTGCCAGACACACTGCACCGGATACCGCTCACCTCCACCCAATTCCAGCGCCAGAAATTTGCTTGGCGGCAAGGGATGAAACAGCCGCAATTTAACCCCACCGCTTGATGCATCGCGCAAAATACACAGATATTCGCGGCCATCGGCTATGAGCTTGGCGCTGCGCAACAGCAGCGTATAGCGTGAAGACCCGCGTGGATCGGCGCTTTTTTGGAGCGCAATCTGTCCTTGGGCCTGTCCCAGACCATTCCCCTGATCGACTGGCGCAGGTTCAAAATCATTTGCCGCAATATGCACTGCCCCGACAACCCCGATAAGAGGGCCATAGCACCACGCCAAACCCACCCATTCCCTATGGGCAAATCAAGGTTAGGATCGCCCCAAACAGGGCATCGGTATAAATGCGTGTTACACCACCGCGCCGTGGCAATGCTTATATTTCAGCCCCGAACCACAAGGGCAGCTGGCGTTGCGCGACAGGCCCATTGCGGCATAGGGATCACCGTCACCGCTGCGCGGGCCAAAACCGTCATAGCCATTCGGCGATGCGGTCAGGAAATCGGGCAATTCGGGCAGCGCCATATTGGCCGCGCTGGAAAATTGCAGCTCGCTGGTGCAGAGAATTTTGGTGACATCCTCGCGGATGGTTTCCAGCATCCGTTCAAACAGGCTGAAAGCCTCGCTCTTATATTCATTGATCGGGGTTTTCTGGGCATAGGCGCGCAGGAACACCACTTGGCGCAGCGCATCCAGCGTCGCCAGATGTTCTTTCCAATAATGATCCAGCCGTTCCAGCAGCACCGATTTTTCCACCTGACGCCACATTGCCTGATCGTTGGTGCCGGTTTTGCTAGCCATATGGTCATCGGCCAATGCGGCCAGCCGTTCTTCGATCATATCCGGCGCGATGCCATCTTCGGCCACCCAATCATGGATCGGGGCGTTGATTCCCAAAATTTGCGCGGCGCGCTCTTCCAGCCCAGCAATATCCCATATTTCGGGATAGGAGCCATGCGGGCAAGCCGTGCCGACCAACGCATTGACCGTATCATGGCGCATATCATGCACCACATCATCCACCGCTTCAGCATCCATAATATCGGCGCGCTGTTCATAGATGACCTTGCGCTGATCGTTCATCACATCATCATATTCGACGACCTGTTTGCGCACGTCATAATTGCGCGCTTCGACCTTTTTCTGGGCGGTTTCAATGGCTTTGGACAGCCATTTGGAACCAATCGCTTCGCCATCGGCCAGATTGTTGTTCATCATTTTCGAGAACAGCGTATCGGGGCCGAAAATCCGCAGCAGATCATCCTCTAGGCACAGATAAAACCGCGACAGACCGGGATCGCCCTGGCGGCCCGAACGTCCGCGCAGCTGGTTGTCTATCCGGCGGCTTTCGTGGCGTTCGGTGCCGATCACACACAGCCCGCCAGCGGCCAGAACCTGCTCCTTATCGGCACCGACTTCGGCCTTTATTTTATCAATCGCCGCGTCGCGCTCGGCCCCATCGGGCATATCGCGCAGCTCATCCTCGATGCGAAATTCGACATTGCCGCCCAGCTGAATATCGGTGCCACGCCCCGCCATATTGGTGGCGATAGTCACCGCCCCCAGCCGCCCCGCTTGCGCGACAATATGCGCTTCCATCTCGTGGAAACGGGCGTTCAATACATTATGTTTGACGCCTTCTTTGTTGAGAAACTCCGACAGCAATTCCGATTTTTCAATGGAAACCGTACCCACCAGCACCGGCTGACCAGAATCGTAACGCTCCTTAATCAGCTTAGCGATGGCTTGGAATTTGTCCTGGGTGTTTTTGTAAAACTCGTCTTCCTCATCCACCCGTTTGACCGGGACATTGGTCGGGATGGTGACGACATTCATTTTATAAATATCATAAAATTCCGCTGCTTCGGTGGCGGCGGTGCCGGTCATGCCCGACAGTTTGGGATACATGCGAAAGAAATTCTGGAAGGTGATCGAGGCCATGGTTTGATTTTCCGGCTCGATTTGCACCCCTTCCTTGGCCTCAATCGCCTGATGCAACCCGTTTGACCAGCGGCGGCCATCCATCATCCGACCGGTAAATTCATCAATGATGATGATTTTATTGTCTTTAACGATGTAATCAATATCACGTTTGAACATGACATTGGCTTTCAACGCCTGATCCAGATGATGAACAACTTGGGTGTTTTCAATATTATAAAGATTGCTGCCAACCAACAGACCGGCATCCTCCAACAATCGCTCGATCCGCTCCACCCCATCTTCGGTCAGGGTGATGTTTTTGGTTTTTTCATCGGCATCGTAATCTTCGGGGGTCACTTGGCGAACCACGGCATTGACCGAAATATACAGATCGCTTTTGTCGTCGGTCGGGCCGGAAATAATCAGCGGGGTGCGCGCTTCATCGACCAGAATCGAGTCCACCTCATCGACAATCGCATGGTTAAACGGGCGGTGAACCATTTGGCCGCGCTCATTCTTCATATTATCGCGCAGATAATCAAAGCCCAGCTCGGAATTGGTGGCATAGGTGATGTCGGCATTATAGGCGGCGCGGCGTTCTTCCTCCTGCAAATTGGGGACAATCACCCCATAAGTCAGGCCAAGAAAATTGTAGATTTGCCCCATCCAATCGGCATC
>JBEAOQ010000158.1:0-2606 GCA_041164845.1 Pseudomonadota bacterium
GGGTGGCGGTGACGCGGCTGCTGCCGATCAAATCAATTGCCGCTTCGGCGCGAGGGGCGAGCAGTTGGGCGGGGGCGGTGGCAACCATGCCCGATGCACTGCGGTGAAACAGGGTGATGCCAAGCTGCGCCTCCAATCCGGCGATGGCTTGCGTCAGTGCGGGCTGGGTCAAATGCACAGCGCGGGATGCTTGGGTCAGGCTGCCATGCCGCACCGTGGCGGCCAGAGCGGCGTAATGACGGATATTGAACGGGCGGGGTTTCATGCAGGATAATTAGCGAAAATTTATGGGGTTGGGAATGCGTAAACCGGCATATCATCACGGGAGCGGTAAAGTTTTGCTTTCGCATTGGCGATGCTAATGTTTAGAGAATGAACTGAATTTGTAGAAAGTGAGATGTATGAGCGCGCCGGTTCTTGCCACAACCCTCAATCTGGATACGCCCGAAGCACAAGTGCGGCTGGCGCATAATCGCGCTTTGGCGGCGGAGTTGCGGCGGCGGGTGGCCGAGGCGGCGTTGGGTGGGAATGAAAAATCGCGGATGCGGCATGTGGCGCGGGGCAAATTACTGCCGCGTGATCGGGTCGAGCACCTGTTGGATCCGGGTTCGCCGTTTTTGGAGATTGGCCAATTGGTTGCCAATGGGCTGTATGATGATGAGGTGCCCGGCGCGGGGATTATCACCGGAATTGGCCGCGTTTCGGGGCGGCAATGCATGATTGTCTGCAATGATGCCACGGTTAAGGGTGGGACATATTATCCGCTGACGGTGAAAAAACATCTGCGCGCACAGGAAATTGCCGAGGCGAATCATCTGCCGTGTATTTATCTGGTGGACAGCGGCGGGGCGAATTTGCCGCATCAGGCGGAAGTGTTTCCTGACCGCGATCATTTTGGCCGGATATTTTTCAATCAGGCGGTGATGTCATCCAAGGGGATTCCGCAGATTGCCTGTGTGATGGGGTCTTGCACGGCGGGCGGGGCCTATGTGCCGGCGATGAGCGACGAGAGCGTGATTGTCCGCAACCAAGGGACGATTTTTCTGGCGGGGCCGCCCTTGGTGCAGGCGGCGACCGGCGAGGTGATTTCGGCGGAGGATTTGGGCGGCGGTGATTTGCATGGGCGTAAGTCTGGCGTGGTCGATCATGTGGCCGAGAATGACGAACATGCGCTGACGATTGTCCGCGATATTGTTTCGACTTTGCGGCCATCGCGCGTGCCAGATGTTAATATGGCCGCGCCGCGAGCGCCTAAGTATGATGCGGAGGAATTATATGCGGTGGTGCCCGATGATGTCCGTGCGCCTTATGACGTCCATGAGGTGATTGCGCGGATTGTCGATGGCAGCGAATTTCATGAGTTTAAGGCGCTGTATGGCAGCACTTTGGTTTGTGGATTTGCCCATATCTGGGGGCAGCCGGTGGCGATTTTGGCCAATAATGGCGTGTTGTTTAGCGAAAGCGCGGTCAAAGGCGCGCATTTTATCGAATTGGCGTGTCAGCGGCGGGTGCCTTTGCTGTTTTTGCAGAATATCAGCGGCTTTATGGTTGGCGGCAAATATGAGGCAGAGGGCATTGCCAAGCATGGCGCGAAATTGGTGACGGCGGTGGCAACGGCGTCGGTGCCGAAGATCACCGTGTTGATTGGCGGGTCATTTGGCGCGGGCAATTATGGCATGTGCGGGCGGGCCTATGCGCCAAGGTTCCTGTTCACATGGCCCAATGCGCGGATTTCGGTGATGGGCGGCGAACAGGCAGCGTCGGTTCTGGCCACCGTTCATAGGGATGCGGCGACATGGACGCCGGAGGAGATGGAGGCGTTTAAGGCGCCGGTGCGGCAGAAATATGAGGACGAAGGCAACCCGTATTTTGCCACCGCGCAGATGTGGGATGATGGGGTGATCGACCCGGCGCAGACGCGGGATGTGTTGGGGCTGGCCTTGGCGGCGGCGTTGGAAGCGCCGGTTGGGGAGGCGCCTAGGTTTGGGGTGTTTCGGATGTGAGGGGGGAGACTCGTTTTATCGCCAATCGTGCCACAAAAATCCTCCCCGGCACGGGGAGGTGGCGCGCCGTAGGCGTGACGGAGGGGCAGCGCCACAGCGCAATGTGTGTGTTCGGCCGCTGCCCCTCCGCCCCTGCGGGGCACCTCCCCCAAGGGGGAGGGATTTTGTCCCATGGCCCGCAATGGGGAGGGATTCACGGGAAGTTTGTGCGGGGGGCTGCCCCTCCGTCACCTCTTCGAGGTGCCACCTCCCCATTCTGGGGAGGGACTCTGGGATGCTGACTTCTCCTGGTAAGACGGTTCATCGGGCGCGGAAGTTGCGCAAGGAGATGTCTTTGCCGGAGGGGTTACTGTGGCGCGAACTGCGGTTGCGGCCCGGTGGGTTTAAATTTCGGCGGCAGCATCCGGCTGGTTTTTATGTGCTGGATTTCTTTTGTGCCAAGGCGAAATTGGCGATTGAAGTGGATGGTGAGGCGCATAATCGCGGGGATCAGTCGGTGTTTGATTTGGTGCGGGATGCGCAATTATTGGCCAATGGCATTGCGACTTTGCGGATTCCGGCGGTGGATGTTTTAAAAAATATGGAGAGTGTGGTGGGGTATAT
>JBEAOQ010000159.1:0-2817 GCA_041164845.1 Pseudomonadota bacterium
GGAGAGGGGGAAGGGAGGCTTTCGGGCCTCCCTTTTTCGTTGAGATCAGGCCGGTTCAGCAAATTCATAGTCCCCACCGCGCGCAATTGCCCGATGAAATCCGGGCCGTGCATAGAGGCGGCGCTGCCATGCTTCAATCGCTGGATGATCGCCAGCCGCGCCCACCGAACGCGCCAGTTCGGGGATAAAGCTCATCTGAATATCGGCGGCGGTAAACAGATCGCCCATCAGCCAATCATCGTCGCCCAAATGCGTCTCAATAAAATCCAAAGCGCGTTCCAATTCGGCGGTCGCGGCCATATCCATCGCGCCCTCCGCCAGACCGAACGCCCGGGCATAGACCTTGATCATAATCGGGTTCATCCCCGCCGATACCGCAAAATACAGGCATTCCAAAAACCGCAATTGATCGGGGCCAGCCGGATCAGGAGCCAATCGCCCGCCGCCATAGCGCGACAGGATATATTGGGTAATCGCCCCCGATTCGCTAAGCAATTGCCCGTCATCGTCCAGCACCGGCGCCTTGCCCAGCGGATGCAATGCTTTCAGCGCGGGCGGCCCCATCAGCGTCACGGCATCACGCTGATAGCATACCAGTTCACACGGCAGTTCCAGCTCTTCCAGCAACCACAGGATTTTTTGCGAACGCGAATTGTTGAGATGATGCAGCGTCAACATCTTACATCGCCGCCGCAAGGTCAGCCGCCGAAATGCCCATTTGCTGCATCACATCGCCGCTGTCCCAATATTCGCGCCATCCGGCAATTTCGCCAGATTCGGTAAATTCAAACACCGCGCAGACCCGCGATCCGACCTTTTTATCACCGGCATGTAATGTCACATGATCGGTTCTTTCGGTAAACACAAAGCGCCCCATTGCGGCTGACGCATGAATCTCGCAGACACATTCATAATAGGTCTGATATTGCTTTTCGAGCGCGGCAGCGATGGCATCACGGCCATGTATCCTCATGGTTGCCGGCACCAAAGGCTGGTAATAGCCGTCCGCCGCAAAATGGCTAGCAAGCCCCACAAAATCGGGGGTTCCCGCGACATGAAAACCATCCAAAAATGCCATCACACGTGCATGATTTGCGTCACTCATAGGCTAAATCCTCCATCGACAATCAATGTTTGTCCGGTAATATATTTCGCCCGCTCCGATGCGAGAAAAGCCACCGCCTCGCCAATATCTGCGCCCGATCCGAACGACTGAAGCGCGATTTTCTTGCGCTGAGTCTCCCAGATTTGCGGCGTATAGAGGTCCTGCATAAATGCCGCCCCCAAACCGGCGTCGATAATCCCGGGGGCCACCATATTGGCGCGAATACCAAAGCGGCCCTCTTCCTTGGCAATGGCGCGGCCCAACGCCTCCATCGCCGCCTTGGGCACCGATGACAGCGCATCGCCCGGCGGATAGGCATAATTGGCCACCGTCACCAAAATGACGAAATTCCCACCGCCCTGTGCGCGAAATAGTGGCAGGCTGGCGGAAACGATACGGGTCAGGCCAATCAGCTCGGCCTCGATCACCTCGCGCCACTGGGCCTCGGCAATTTTGCTGACATGCGGCTGGGCGATGGCGACGCCGGATGCGAAAATCACGCAACCGATATGGCCAAAATGCGCCTTGGCATCGGCGATTGCGCGCAGCACCGAGGCATTATCCGTCACATCGCAATGCACCGCTAGGCCTTCGCAAGTATCGGGCAATTCAGCGGCCAATGCAGCCGCTTTTTCGGCGCTGGAACGGTAGCCAATCGCCAAACCATCCCATTCATGCGCCAAGGCATGGACACAGGCCCGACCCAGTCCGCCGGTTGCGCCGACAACAAATGCTGCGCGCTTGGTCATACCACAACCCCTTCAGCTATCCGCTCCAGCCAATCCAGCAATTCCGCCGCAAAGCCATCATTGCGATCAGCGGTAAACATATGCCCGACCCCCTTGGCCGTGACCAGCTGCAATTGCGGAGCCAGCTCCTGAAATCTGGCCACACCCTCATCGGTCAACAAATGGCTCAATTCAGCTCGCACCAGCACAATCGGTGACGTCACCCGCGCCGCTGCCGCCAACACCGCTTCGCCCTCACTGGGTGGATGGAGAAATTCCGCAAACCCCGTCGCCGGATCCCAGCGCCAATGCCAGCATCCAGAGCCATCTTGCCGCATTGCCCCCGCCAATCGCGTCGTATCAGCCATGCGCGGCTGATGCAGGTGGCGGGCCAGCGCGTCAGCCGCCTGATCCAGCGTCGCAAAACCTGCTTCGCTCGCCGCAAAAAAGGCGCGAATGCCATCTACCCCCTCATCACGCATCATCGGGGCGACATCGGCCAGCATAATCAGCCGGACTTTTGCCGGATGGCGCGATCCGCCGACCAGCGCCGCCTGCCCACCGCGTGAAGCCCCCACCAATGTCACCGGACGGCTAAATTGGGTCAGTAACGTCTCAACATCGCGGCCAAATGCATCCAGCAGATAATCGCCATCGGCTGCCCAATCGCTGTCGCCATGCCCGCGCAGATCGAAGCTAATCCCGTAATAACCCGCATCACCGACAATCCGCGCCGATCTACGCCACGCACTGCGGCTTTGCCCACCACCATGAAAAAACAGCACAGGCGCAGCCGCAGGGTCGCCAAAGGCCTCGCCCGTCAGCTCCAGCCCGTCCCCCTGATAGTGAACGAGACTGCCCGACACATCAGCCCACCAAAATCGGCACAGTTTCCGCGTGCGAAGGATGCTCGCCCGGCCCCCTATAGGCGAATTTGTTCGGCGCATGGTGCCAATTGCCGTCGTTGTGGCTTTCGTAAGGCGA
>JBEAOQ010000160.1:0-2743 GCA_041164845.1 Pseudomonadota bacterium
GACATCATCGCGCCCTTGGTGATCGAGGTTCGCACCGGCGCAGGGGCTTATGTCTGCGGCGAGGAAACATCCTTGCTCAATTCGATCGAGGGCAAACGCGGCGAGGTGCGGGCCAAGCCGCCGCTTCCGGCGATTGCAGGCCTGTTTGGTTGCCCGACCGTGGTCAATAATGTCCTGACTTTGGCCGCCGTGCCGCATATCCTGACCGAAGGCGGCGCGGCGCAATATGACCGCCACGGGATTAACCGATCCAAGGGGACTATGCCGATCCAGCTGGCGGGTAATATCCGCTATGGTGGGCTGTATGAGACAGGTTTTGGGATTACACTGAAAGAATTGATCGTGGATATTGGCGGCGGCACCGCATCAGGCCGTCCGATCAAAGCGGTGCAGGTCGGCGGGCCACTGGGCGCTTATATCCATCCTGACCAGTTTGATCTGCCATTCGATTATGAGGCCTATGCTGGGGTGGATGCGCTGATTGGCCACGGCGGGATTACCGTGTTTGACGATACGGCAGACATGGGCGCGATGGCACGGTTTGCTTTTGCCTTTTGCGCGGTGGAAAGCTGCGGCAAATGCACCCCATGCCGGATCGGATCGACACGCGGGGTCGAGCTGATTGATCGGATCCGCGCTGGCGGCGGCAAGCTGGATGGGGTTGCGGCATTGCCCCAGATGCACAATGCCCGCAAGGTTGAACCTAGCCGCGCCGATGACATCGCCTTGCTCGAAGATTTATGCGCCACCATGCAAAGCGCCTCGCTATGTGCGCTGGGCGGCTTCACCCCTTATCCGGTGATGAGCGCATTGCGGCAGTGGCCGGATGATTTCGGCGGCGGGGAATGAACGGCGCGATCACCATCACCGCGCAACTGCGTGATTATACGGGCGATGAAGGCACGGCCCAGACCCGCGCAATTCCGGTTGAATCGCCGATTGCTATCGAGATTAACGGTATCACCTTTGCGGTGATGATGGCGACACCACTGGACATCGACGATTTTGTCACGGGTTTTCTGCTGGCCGAGGGGCTGGCCGATGCCAGCGAGATCGGCGAAATTGCGGTGCATGAATTGGGCGATTGCGCGTGGGGTCAGGGTATGGTGGCGCGGGTCAATCTGCCCGCGCATCGGCTTGGCCCGATTATGGAGCGGGCGCGGCGGCGGTTGGGCGATAGTTCTTGTGGTATCTGCGGGATAGACAGCATCGAAGCGGCGCTGCGGCCCCTGCCCCGGCTTGAAACGCGATGTACCATCAAGCCCGCTGCGATCCGTAAAGCCCTCAAAGCATTGGGCGATCAGCAGCCACTGGGCACGCTGACCGCCGCCAGCCATGCCGCTGCCTTTTGCGATAATGATGGCGCGATTGTGACGCTGCGCGAGGATGTCGGGCGGCACAATGCACTGGACAAGCTGATCGGTGCGCTTGCACGGGACGGCAAAGGCGCCAGCGCGGGCTTTATCATCGTCACCTCGCGCTGTTCCTACGAATTGGTGGAAAAAACGGTGTTGGCGCACTGCCCGCTGCTGGTGGCGATCTCTGCCCCCAGCGATTTGGCGGTGCGCCGTGCGAGGGCGGCGGGATTGACGCTGGCGGTTTTGGCGCGGGATGATACGATGCTGTGGATTGAACCGGAGACGCATGATGGGCTATGAACGCCAGAGTGATTTCGGCACGCCAGAATCTCTGTCGGAAACCTTCGTCACGCTGACGATTGATGGCCGCAGTGTGACCGTGCCCGCTGGCACCAGCGTCATGCGGGCAGCGGCGGAATGTGGCGGTTCGATCCCCAAACTTTGCGCAACCGATAATATCGCTGCCTTTGGCTCGTGCCGCCTGTGTTTGGTCGAGGTTGACGGAATGCGCGGCACCCCTGCCAGTTGCACCACGCCGGTAACGCAAGGGATGGTGGTGCAGACCCAAACGCCCAAGCTGCAAAAGCTGCGCAAGGGGGTCATGGAGCTGTATATTTCCGATCATCCGTTGGATTGCCTGACATGCAGCGCCAATAATGATTGCGAATTGCAGGATCAGGCGGCGGCGGTGGGTTTGCGCGATGTCCGCTATGGTTATGCGGGGGCAAATCATCTGGGCGAGGCGACCGACAGCTCTAACCCTTACTTCGATTTTGACCCTAGCAAATGTATCGCGTGTTCGCGCTGTGTCCGCGCCTGTGATGAGGTGCAGGGGACATTTGCCCTGACGATTACGGGCAAAGGTTTTGAATCAAAAATCAGTGCCGGACAGGCGGGGGATGATTTTCTGTCGTCCGAATGTGTGTCTTGCGGGGCCTGTGTTCAGGCCTGCCCGACCGCGACTTTGCAGGAAAAGGCGGTCAAGGAAATTGGCAAGCCTGAGCGCAGCGTTATCACCACTTGCGCCTATTGCGGGGTGGGCTGCACTTTTCGGGCCGAGATGCGCGGCGAACAGCTGGTGCGGATGGTGCCGTGGAAAGATGGCAAGGCCAACCACGGCCATTCCTGTGTTAAGGGGCGGTTTGCATGGGGTTATGCCCAGCATCAAGACCGGATTACCAAGCCGATGATCCGCGATTCGATTGATCTGCCATGGCGCGAAGTCAGTTGGGACGTGGCGATTTCCTTTGCTGCGGAAAGGCTTAGCGCGATCAAAGCACAATATGGGGCGCGGGCCTTGGGCGGGATCACCTCCAGCCGCTGCACCAATGAAGAGACTTTCCTTGTGCAAAAGCTGGTGCGGGCGGGGTTTGGCACCAATAATG
>JBEAOQ010000161.1:0-3070 GCA_041164845.1 Pseudomonadota bacterium
CAGATTACAGCGCCGCGCCGATGTTCCCGGTTCCGCACCCTTGCCATGACACGGCTCACAGGCCTGCGCCACCTCAACCTCAATTTCCACCTGTTTGCCGTGAAAGGCATCATCCAGCGAAATTTCCAGATCATAGCGCAAATCGGCACCGCGCCGCGCTTGCTGGCGTCCACCGCCGCCAAACCCGCCGCCAAAAATCGATTCAAATATATCGCCAATATCGCCAAAGCCGGCATCGCCGCCAAACCCGCCGCCGCCAGCATTCCCCATCCCGCCGTTTTCAAACGCCGCATGGCCATAACGGTCATAAGCGGCACGTTTCTGCGGGTCTTTGAGGCAATCATAGGCCGCGCTGATCGACTTAAACCTAGCCTCGGAATCGGCGCAACCCGGATTTTTGTCGGGATGAAAGCGCATAGCCAGTCGGCGATAGGATGATTTAATCACCCCATCATCGGCGCTACGCTCAACTTCGAGCAGTTCGTAATAATCAGTCGTTGCCACTAAAAGCCCTCTCCCCTTCAGGGGAGAGGGTTGGGAGAGGGGGATGCAAACGCAAAGCCCTCATCCTCTCCCCCTCTCCCCGACCCTCTCCCCTGAAGGGGAGAGGGAGAGATTTTCAAATCAAACCTTACTTCTCATCCACTTCCGAAAACTCGGCATCGACCACATCTTCGCCGCCCGCAGCAGCATCAGCCCCAGCACCTGGTGACGCCGCATTGGCCTGCTCTTTTTCGTAAATGGCTTGGCCCAGCTTCATCGCCTTTTCGGTGAGCGCCTGTGTCTTGGCGTTCATCGCCTCGACATCACCGCTTTCAATCGCGGTCTTGGCTTCGCTAATTGCCTCTTCAATCTCGCCCTTCAACGCGGCATCGACCTTATCGCCATTTTCTTCCAACTGGCGTTCGGTGGCATGAACCAGACTGTCGGCATTGTTGCGCGCTTCCGCCGCCTCACGCCGTTTTTTGTCCTCATCGGCAAATTTTTCGGCATCTTTGACCATCTGGTCAATATCGGCATCGTTCAACCCGCCAGACGCCTGAATACGGATTTGCTGTTCTTTGCCGGTGCCTTTATCCTTGGCGCTAACATTGACAATGCCATTGGCGTCAATGTCAAAAGTCACCTCAATCTGCGGCACCCCGCGCCGTGCGGGCGGCAGACCGATCAGATCAAATTGACCGAGCACCTTGTTATCGGCGGCCATTTCACGCTCACCTTGGAACACGCGGATCGTCACCGCCTGTTGGTTATCTTCGGCGGTTGAGAAAACCTGCGATTTCTTGGTGGGGATGGTGGTGTTGCGGTCAATCATGCGGGTAAACACCCCGCCCAGCGTTTCAATGCCCAGCGACAGCGGGGTCACATCCAACAGCAACACATCCTTGACATCGCCCTGCAACACGCCAGCCTGAATCGCCGCGCCCATCGCCACAACTTCATCAGGATTGACGCCGGTATGCGGCTCTTTGCCAAAAAATTCCTTCACCGCATCGCGCACTTTGGGCATCCGGGTCATGCCGCCAACCAGCACCACTTCGTCAATATCGGATGCCTTCAGCCCGGCATCGGCCAGCGCCTTTTTGCAAGGATCCAACGTGCGCTTAATCAAATCCGCGACCATCTTTTCCAGATCGGCCCGGGTTACATTTTCCACCAAATGCAACGGGGTGGTGCTGCCACCTTCCATACGGGCGGTGATAAACGGCAGATTGATTTCGGTGGTCTGCGCCGATGACAGCTCAATTTTCGCCTTTTCAGCGGCTTCTTTCAACCGTTGCAGCGCCAGCTTGTCAGTCTTGAGGTCAAGCCCTTCCTTGGCCTTAAATTTATCGGCCAGATATTCCACCAGTTTGGAATCGAAATCTTCGCCGCCCAAGAACGTATCGCCATTGGTCGATTTCACTTCGAACACGCCATCGCCAATTTCCAGCACGGAAATATCAAATGTGCCGCCGCCCAAATCATAGACCGCAATCGTCTTGCCGTCTTGCTTGTCCATGCCATAGGCCAGCGCCGCAGCGGTGGGCTCGTTGATAATCCGCAACACTTCCAAACCGGCAATCTGGCCCGCATCCTTGGTCGCTTGGCGCTGGGCATCGTTGAAATAGGCGGGAACGGTAATCACCGCTTGAGTCACGGTTTCGCCCAGATAGGCCTCGGCGGTTTCCTTCATTTTCTGCAAAGTGAATGCCGAAATCTGCGAAGGGCTGTAATCGGTGCCGCCAGCGGAAACCCAAGCATCGCCATTCTTGCCCTTGGCAATGTGATATGGCACCAGTTCCATGTCTTTGGCGGTCATCGGATCGTCAAAACGGCGGCCAATCAGGCGTTTGACCGCAAAAATTGTATTGTCGCCATTGGTCACCGCTTGGCGTTTGGCGGGCTGGCCGATCAGACGTTCGCCGTCTTTGGTAAAGGCCACAATCGAAGGCGTCGTCCGCGCACCTTCCGAATTTTCGATAACTTTGGGCTTTCCGCCGTCCATCACGGCCACACAAGAGTTGGTTGTGCCCAGATCGATGCCGATAACTTTACCCATTATGCTCCATTCCTTTGTGATCTAAATAATCTGTCTATTGGTCAAATTGTTGAACAGGTAACCTGCTGCGATTGGCGATATAGGTTCGGATTCGCTTGGCACAAGGGCTAAGCTGCATTAGAGGGCAGCGCAGAGGGCGTTTTTTAGCATCTATATAAGGTTTTTTTGATGAAATTTGCCAAATTGGCCGTGTTTGTGGCCGCATCTGCCCTCTCTTTATCCGCTTGCCACAAAAAACAACCCACGGCGGCCACCGTCACCAACAACAATCCCGGCGTGATGGTTTCGGGCGGGCGGCTTGTTTTACCAGCGGTAAAGGGCAACCCCGGCGCGGCCTATTTCACTCTCGCTAATGAAAATGTCTTATCGACAACATTGGTGTCGGTGCATGTTATGGGCGCCCAAAAAGCCGAAATGCATGATAATATGGGGATGAGCATGACTCCGATCGCCAGCCTGAAATTGGATCAGGGCAAGCGGATGCTTTTTGCTCCGGGCAGCAAGCATGTGATGCTGTTCGGCCTTGCG
>JBEAOQ010000162.1:0-3149 GCA_041164845.1 Pseudomonadota bacterium
ACCTGTGACCCGACATAGACATCGGCCATGGTGAAACGATCCCCGCAGACAAAGGCGTGGGTTTTCAGATGCCCCTCCAACATATCCAAGGTGCGCGTAACACTGCCAAAGCCCGCCATGCCTTGCTTTTCCGGCGGTGGTTCATAGCCCAATGCTTTGGCAGTAATCGCGGCCTCAACCGGGCCAGCGGCAAAAAACATCCAGCGGATATAATCGGCGCGCTCATCATGGGTTGGCAGCAATTCAGCCTTCGGATGCACCTCGGCCAGATAGGCGCAAATCGCCGCACATTCGCTGATCGCATAGTCCTTGTCAGCGGTATGATGCACAATTACCGGCACTTTTCCGATCGGATTGGCCGCTAACAGTGCGGCAGGTTTATTATCCACGCAACCAGAACCACTTCGTAATCCGCCGCTACCTCATGCAAAGCCCAGCGGGCGATTTGCCCCCGCGACATCGGGTTTGTGAAAAATGTATATTCGGCCATATTATTTACCCCCCACCAATGAAAACATCGCGCCTTGCGGATCAATGCCATTTATCACCCATTGTCCGCCGGGCACTTGCATCGGGCCATTGATGATTTTTCCGCCCCCCTGATTCACCGCAGCCATCGCCACCTCGATGCTGGCAACCAGAAAATAATGGTTCCAACAGGCCACCGGCATTTCCGGCATTTTTTGCATTATCCCGCCGACGGTGGTGCCATCATGCGCGATAAATTGATATTTGCCCATTGGCCCCATATCCATCGCATCGGGCAGGGTCCAATTGAACATAGACGTGTAAAAATCCTGTGCGGCTGCGGCATTGCCCGCCATCAATTCATTCCAGCCACAGCGGCCCAGCAGTGTTTCCGAAAAAGCCGTGCTTTCGCCGCCGTCTTCGGGCATATGCGGGGTCATCACATAAAAGGGAGCGCCATCGGGGTCAGTCACCATCGCAATCCGGCCAGCCCCGGCAATATCACCGGCCGGCATCATCACTTGCCCACCCTTTGCGGTAATATCGGTTACGGCGGCATCGCAATTATCCACGCCAATATAGCCAAGCCACGCAGGCCGCGCACCGCCATCCAGCATTTCTTGGTTCAGTTGAAACACACCGCCCGTCATCCCGCCATCATTATTGGCGATCATCCGATAATCCATGTCCGGCGAATCCGATTGCGCGGAAATGTTCCACCCCACCACACGGTCATAAAACGCCTTTGCCCCAGTGGCATCGGTGGTCATCAGCTCATACCAGATCCAGCTACCTTGCAATTGTGTCATCTCAAATTCCCCTATCCACCAAATTTGAAAACCCGCCAAAAATCATCCGTGGCCCGATCATCACCCCATCGGGCATAAGTGCGGCAAAACGCGGGTCTGCCATCAACGCGGCATTTCCCGCATCACGCGCCTCCTTATTTGGCCATTCCACCCATGAAAACACCACGCTCTCATCTTCTTCGGCCTTAACCGCCATGAAAAAATCAGTGACCTTGCCATGGGTTAGATCATCAGCCCAATTTTCCACCACCCTGATCGCGCCATGTTCGATAAACAGAGGCGCGGCAGCAGCGGCGGCGTCGATATAATCCTGTTTCCTTGCGGTTTTTACCGGAATTAGATAGCCATCAACATAATTCATGGTCGAGTCTCCCTCGTGATAACACTGAATTACCCCCTATTTGTTCCTCGGTAAAGCCCCCTTGAAAATAATTTTCATATCCAAATTACATCTTATAAAACAATCCTATTGTCCATCAGCCCCCGCCATCGCCGTCGCCGGATCAAACCACATTACCCCCCAAATATGGCCATCGGGGTCGGCCAGATCGCGGCAATACATAAAGGGGAAATCCTCAACCGGATTAACATCAACCGCCCCCCCAGCGTCGGCGCAGGCCAAGGCTATTGCATCCACTATGTCACGGTCAGCCACAGTGATTTTCAACGACATTTGCGCTGATTCATGGGCATTGGGAATTTTGCGTGTGGTGAATGTCTGCCATTTTTCATGGGTCAGCAGCATCAGCTGGATGCTCTCACTAAACACCAAAGCACAGGCCGATTCATCATGTAAATCAGGATTAATCTTGGCCCCCAAAGCCTGATAAAAAGCGACAGAGCGTGGCAAATCTGACACCGGCAGACTGATAAAAATGTGAGTCATTTGCTCTCCTTCACAAAAATTGAACCCAATAATGCCTATTCCGGCAATTTGAATTTGGCCTCTTGTTCTGCCACATTTTGCCACGCCGGGCGGGCGCAAATACGCGCATACCATTTGCTAATTTGCGGATATTGCGCTGCTTTTGGCTCAACATTGACATAGCTTAGACTGCGGATCATGCTGGCAACGGCAATATCAGCAATGGAGAATTGGTCGCCCACCAGCCAGCCGTCGCCGGGCGTGACAGATTCGAGATACTCGTATAGAAGCGGCAATTCACTCTCGCCCTGTATGGCCAAAGCCTCATCCCCCGCCACGCCGAGTAATTTTGGCCCGACAAATCGGTTGAACAACACTTTCAACCCAGATGCTGAGAGGATGGTATCGGCATATTCATCAAACCAAATCGCCCGCCCGATGCCTCGTGGCGAGGCGGGATAGAGAGAGGGTTGGGGATATTCCGCTTCCAGATAAGCGGCAATCGCCGACGAATCAGCTAAGGCAAAGTCACCATCCAACAGTGCAGGCATTTTGCCAAACGGGCTGATGGCTAGAAATTCGGGCAATAATCCGTCTTGCCCGCGAAAATTTGCCAGATCATAGTCCAATCCCTTTTCCGCCAATACCAAAGCGGCTTTGCGCACATAGGGTGAAAGCAGCGCACCATAGAGTTTCATAATTTCTCCCACGAGTCGTGTGGAAAGTTTATTGCAGCACCGTGCATCCACGTCTAGGCAGCGTGGCATTATGATTGATAATTCTGCACACCCCGCCGCCAACACCATCCAATCCACGCCCGACCGCGAGGTGGACGTGCGCGAGACCTTTGGCATCAACATTGATATGAAGGTTCCGGCCTTTAGCCAGATTGACGAACGTGTGCCCGATCTGGATGCGGGCTATGTGTTTGACCCCGATACCACGCTGGCGATTCTGGCAGGGTTTGCGTTTAACCGGCGGGTGATGGTGCAGGGCTATCACGGCAC
>JBEAOQ010000163.1:0-3197 GCA_041164845.1 Pseudomonadota bacterium
GCCCGTTGTTCCGCCGAGGTGGGGGCTGGGTGGGGCAGATGGGTGAAGGCGAGATCGGCGGACATTTTTCGGGGACTCCTTGGGTGTGGTTATGTGGTTCTTTGTATTATTATTACGTTCGTGTCAAGTTTTTTGATATTAATGGAAATGTTGGTCTTCCCCTCTCAACTTCGGCCCCCTCTCAACTACGGCTAAGCAACAAGTTGCCAAGCCTGCGTATCTCTCCCCTGAAGGGGAGAGAGAGAGGGGGGAGAGGGGGGCGTCAAAGTGGCGTGACGGGGTTTAGTCCCTATCGGTTAATTCGGGGCAAATGAGAAGAGCCGCCGCGCTTTGCTGGTGCAAAAGCGGGCGGCTCTTCCATGGTCAGCGGCCGGGAGTGCCGCCTGCGGGCCTCTATCGCTGACGCAAGCCTAGGGATAGTGCCACGCGGTGCAAATAAACCGACCTCTGTGCTGAACCATGAGACATCGGATCACCTCCTTTCGCGCTGTTGAGCCAAATAAAGCATCGTGCCAAAAAGTAGGAACCGGTTTTTGGCTACAAACCCAGTTCTTTCTTAAATTTGGGCGACAACAAAAATTAGAGCGGGCAGTTTGATTCAGATTTAATGCTGACCGCTCTAGCCGCTGGAGCGACTGAGGCAAACATAGCAAAACCAACGGGCACAACAAGACTTGCAATCATTTATTTTGGCGTCAGTATCTGGCGTTTCGGCCTGATTCTTTTACCGGCAATCTTCGATCACCCGCGCCACTTCGGGCCAGCTGGGGGCGTAGATCGGGGATTGGCCAGCGGCGGTTACCGCAAAGCGGCCACGAGACAGGGCAATGGCGTCCCAGATGCTGTCATTCGCTGGTAAACTGATGCTTAGGGCGTTTAATTCCCCATTGTTTTGGGCTGGGATATTGCGCAATTGGGTGGCGGTGCGGATGGTGATTTGTGCGGCGGGGGTGGCGGTTGCGGTTATTTTCCGCGACAATTGCAGGGTGGCGGCGGCGCGGTTGCAGGTGAGGATAAGCTGCTGATCTGGGGCTTTGCCGTAACGCGCGACCGAGGATGCGCCCTCCATCGACCAGCGCCAATCGCCCAATGTCAGCGGAGCATCGCGCCAATCATGGGCATCGGCGGTGCTGGGTGGCAGAACAGCAGGTGGCTTTGGTGGTGGCAAGGGTGCAGGTTTGATCGGCGCGGGGCGTGCGGGCGGCGGTATGGGCGCGGCGCAGGAACCCAGCAGCGCGGATAGCATGGCGGCGAAGGGCCAAGCCAAAGCGATTGGATATTTTTGCAGGATGGGTGCATGTGCCTTCATCGCCTGGCTATGGAATTAGCTGGGCGGTTGCACAAGGGGTTAGACAATGTGGATGGAAAATTGTGGCTGAAAATGCGGGAAAAAAACCAAAATCTGCGGCCAAAATCCGGGTCGATCAGCTGCTAGTTGATCGCGGATTGGCCGAAAGCCGGTCGCGGGCGCAGGCTTTGGTGCTGGCGGGGCTGGTGTTTAGCGCTGAGGTCAAGCTGGCGAAATCGGGGCAGACGTTGGCCGATGATGCGCCGCTGGATGTGCGCGGGCGTGACCATCCGTGGGTGTCACGCGGCGGGATCAAGCTGGCCTATGGTTTGGCGCATTTCGGGCTGGATCCGGCGGGGGCAACGGCGATGGACATTGGCAGTTCGACCGGCGGTTTTACCGATGTTTTGCTGACCCACGGGGCGGTGCGGGTGTTTGCAGTGGATTCGGGAACCAATCAGTTGGCGTGGAAATTACGTCAAGATCAGCGGGTTACGGTGTTGGAACAGACCAGTGCGCGGATTTTGACCGAGGCGCAGATTGATGCGCCGTGTGATTGGGTGGTGTGCGACGCCAGCTTTATCGGCCTAGCAAAGGTGTTGGATGTGCCATTGCGTTTGGCGGCGCGCAGATGTCAGCTGGTGGCTCTGATAAAGCCGCAATTTGAGGTCGGGCGGGGCGAAGTGGGCAAGGGCGGGGTGGTGCGTGATGCGGCTTTGCATGAGCGGGTCTGCGGCGAGGTGCGAGCGTGGTTGGAGGATGCAGGTTGGGCGGTGCAGGGAATTGTGCCCAGTCCGATCACCGGGCCGGAGGGCAATGTGGAATTTTTGATTGCGGCGAAACGGGGGTGATTATGGCGTTTGTGTGCCGGAATGGGGACAAATTGTGATTATCATAGGGTGAAGCCATTGCGATGCGGGGCTGGTCTCGCCAATAGGGGCCGTTGTTTGCCGTGCGAATCGGCGTTTAGGATCATATTTCATCGTTTTTTGCGCTTCATAGATCACAGGAATTCCCACGGATGACCGAGCTTGCTTCTTCCGGCCAATTGCGCGCTGCCTTTTTGCGCTGGGCTTTGGTTTGTGTGCCTGCGGTGGTGTTGCTGGGTTTTGTGTCGATGGCGATCAGCGGCGGCGGGGCCGATAGCGCATGGTTTGAGGGGCTGGTCAAGCCCGGCTTGTTCCCACCGCCGGCGACTTTTGGCATCGTTTGGACGGCGCTCTATATGATGATGGGTTTGGCGCTGGCGATGATTATCACCGCTTGGGGTGCTGCGGGGCGCGGTTTGGCGTTTTCTGTTTTTGCGGTGCAATTGGTGATGAATTTGGCGTGGTCGCCGCTGTTTTTTGGCGCGCATCAGATCAGCTGGGCTTTGGGGTTATTGGTGGCGCTGGATGTGGCGGTATTGGTGACATTGGTGCTATTTGCGCGGGTGCGGCGGCGGGCGGCGATGCTGATGTTGCCCTATTTGTTGTGGATTTTGTTTGCCACATTGTTGAATTGGCAATTTCTGGAGCAAAACCGCGATGCTGATGGGGTGGTCGAGCCGGATGCGATGGTGCGGATTCAGATGTAGGGCTATCACATCGTTATTACGGGATGTTGTGTTTCACATTGTTGGCGGGGCACCCTCACCCGATTTCCCCCTCAAGGGTGGGGCTATCGCATACGGCCGATATGAAAAAAGAAGGGGTTCACGCAGAGGCGCGGAGGAGAAGGAAAGACGCGAAGCGGTTGTGAAATATTGAGAAAACTACCTCCGGCATCAAAAATGGAATAATTTATGGGATTTCATCCCACCTCCCCATTCTGCACCCCTCTGCGCCTCCCTTTTTTCCTCCGCGTCTCTGCGTGAACCCCTTTCTAAAAGTCATATGCGATAGCCCTGGTGTTGGCCTTGTTAAGTCAT
>JBEAOQ010000164.1:0-8712 GCA_041164845.1 Pseudomonadota bacterium
AAACTTGACTAGAAGCGGGGGCTTGTTCAAAGGGGCGCAGACGAATCATACCATTATTGCTGCGATGCAATATGCCCATTATGCCCATATTTGGGCCAAATTTTCCGGAGATATGGATGTCCCTGACCGCTGACCGTCTGAAACCCATGGCCAATGCCATCCGTATGTTGGCGATGGATGCGGTGCAGGCGGCCAATAGCGGACATCCGGGAATGCCGATGGGCATGGCCGATGTGGCGACGGTGTTATATGCCCAATTTTTGAAATTTGACCCTGCCGCGCCGAAATGGCCAGACCGCGATCGGTTTATTTTGTCGGCGGGGCATGGGTCGATGCTGGCCTATGCTCTGCTGCATTTGTCGGGTTATGCGTCGCCAACAATGGATGATATTCGACGCTTTCGCCAGCTGGGTAGCCCCTGTGCGGGGCATCCGGAAAACCATGCGATTGCTGGGGTGGAATGCACCACCGGGCCGCTGGGTCAGGGACTGGCGATGGCGGTGGGCATGGCTTTGGCCGAGCGCCATTTGAATGCGGAATTCGGCGATGATCTGGTCGATCACCATACTTGGGTGGTGGCCGGTGATGGCTGTTTGATGGAGGGGATCAACCACGAGGCGATTGGCTTGGCCGGTCATTTGGGGCTGGGCCGGATGATTGTGTTGTGGGATGACAATCAGATTACGATTGATGGCGCGACGTCGCTGTCTACCTCTGAGGATATTGCGGCACGGTATACCGCCAGCGGTTGGCATGTGGAAAGCTGTGATGGCCATGATTTTGCCGATATTGCCCGGGCGCTGGCGGCGGCCAAGGCGGATGCGCGGCCATCGTTGGTGGCTTGCCGGACGGTGATTGGCAAGGGCGCGCCGAATAAGCAGGGCACCCATAGCGTGCATGGCGCGGCATTGGGTGCAGAAGAAGTGGCGGCGGCGCGGGTCGAACTGGGCTGGGATTATCCGCCATTCGAGCTGCCTGATGCGGTGTTGGCTGATTGGCGTGGGTTGGGCGCGGCTGGGGTTGCGGCGCGCAATGATTGGCAAGCGCGGCTGGCGGGCCATGGACGCGGCGGTGAATTTGTGGCGCGGATGGCGGGTGAGCTGGGCGAATTGGACGGATGGGACGCGTATCGCAGCCGTCTGGCGGCGGATATGCCCAAATTGGCCACACGCAAATCGGGTGAGAATGCGCTTGGTGTGTTGACCGCTGCGGTGCCCGCAATGCTGGGCGGATCGGCGGATTTGACCGGATCGAATTTTACCAAGACGGCATCGACGCCTTCGATCAGCAAGGATGATTATGCCGGGCGTTATGTCAATTATGGCATCCGCGAATTTGGCATGGCGGCGGCGATGAATGGCATGGCGCTGCATGGCGGGATCATTCCCTATGGTGGCACATTCTTAGTTTTCAGCGATTATTGCCGCAATGCCATCCGCCTTTCAGCGATTCAGCAGGCGCGGGTGATTTATGTGATGACCCATGATTCGATCGGCGTCGGCGAAGATGGCCCGACGCATCAGCCGATTGAGCATGTTGCGTCGTTGCGGGCGATTCCCGATTTGTGGGTGTTCCGTCCGGGGGATGCGATGGAAACGGCCGAGTGTTGGGAATTGGCGTTGAAACGCGGGGATGGGCCGTCGTTGCTGGCGTTGAGCCGTCAGGCTTTGCCCGCTTTGCGCGATGATGCGGATGCAAATTTGTGTGCGCGGGGCGGTTATCGCTTGGTGTCATCTGAGGCCGAGTTGAAAGTGGTGGTGTTGGCCACGGGATCGGAATTGGCGCTGGCGGTGGAAGTGGCCGAGGCGCTTGAGGAGCAGGATATTGGCGCGGATGTGGTGTCGATGCCATGTTGGGAATTGTTTGAGGCGCAGGATGCGGATTACCGCGACAGTCTGATCCCCGATGATCTGTTGGTGGTGTCGATTGAAGCGGGCACGACGATGGGCTGGCACAAATATACCGGACGTGGCGGGTTGAATTTTGGCATTGATACATTTGGCCTGTCGGGGCCGGATAAGGATTTGTTCAAGCATTTTGGGCTAACGGCGGCGGCGATCGTGCCGCAGATTGTGGATAAGGTTGGCAAGTGATTTGGATGTTAGAGCATCGTGCTGAAAAGTGGGAACCGGTTTTCAGCTTAAAACGATGCGATAACAAAGACCTAGAGCGGGCAGTCTGATTCAGATTTAACGCTGCCCGCTCTAGGGCCGCCCCGTGCTTGCCTGCCCCCGCGTAGGCGAGGGATACGGGGCGACGGTTTTAATTAAGATCACGCCACCCGTAGGTCATTCCCACCCGCAACCAGCGCGGCATAATCGTCAAACAAAGCGGCAAAATGCTGCTCCATCGTCACCACATGCTTTGATTCAACCACCGGCGGATGGGCCAGCAACCGCAGTGTCGCATCCGCCGCCGCCAGTGCGCTGCCAGCACGATAATGCAGCCCTGCGCCGCCGCGTCCATGGTCTGCTGCGCCGCCGGTATCGGGCACAATCACCGGCACCCCGCTGGCCCGCGCCTCTGCCGCCGCCATACAAAAAGTTTCGGCCTCGCAACCATGGATCAGCGCATCGGCACTGGCCAACAGGCTGGCAAATTGGAGCCGATCACGCTCTGGTTTCAAAATACGAATATGCGGATTACCGGCAATCTGGCGCATAATCCGCTTTTTCTGCCCACCTTGCCCCAGCAATATCAGCCCAATCGGCAAAGATTGGCTGGCGGCCATCACCGCATCCACCACCATCGGCCAGCGTTTTTCCGGTGCCAGACGGCCCACACCAATCAGCAAATGGGCATCTTCGGGCAGATCACACAGCGCCAGCATCTGCCTGCGCAATTCGGGATTGCGGCGTTGCGGCGAAAATATCCCCGCTTCGATCCCCATCGGATGCAGCGCGGTATTGGCTACGCCCCCCGCCGCCAGCCGGTCACGCAATTCGCCGCTGGCGCAAACCACCCGGTCAAACCTCCCGCCCATGTCGCGCAAATGGCTCCAAAAACTGGCAAAACGGCGGTCAATCGCCTCACGCGACAGCAGCGGCTCCAGCCAGCGATAGGCATAGGCCGACAGCGGATCGGCGTGCATCACCAAGGCACGCGGTGCGGCCCCAGTCCAACGCGCCACCATGGATGCGCTGCGCCACGGCGATGACACCTCGACAAAATCCGGCGCAAGTTCGTCCAAAGCCTGATGCAGCGCCGCCTCATCGCCAAAATACCAATATTTGCGGTCCAGCGGAAAGCGCGGCCCCGGGATGGTGACAATCTGCGCATTTTCGCCAATATGCCGCACAGAATGGTGATCTGCGGGGGCGAGAATGGTAATTTTATGGCCAAATTTTGCGGCCATCGCCAGCTTTTGCTCGACATAGGTTTTCACCCCGCCGCCGTGGGGGGTATAAAAAGCACAAACATCAACGATATGCATGACGCTTTTCCGCCTTACGTGTTAATTCGCCCGAATCGGCGCAATCCCTAGCCCGTGTCGGTAGTTGAGCACAATAGCTGTTCGCGTCAGGCCATTTCCGGCATTGATCGTCGCCAGCGCCGCCCTTGGTTTTTTCAATCCCAATTTCGGATTGCCCGACAGCCCCGCACCATCGCCCCACCAACCGAATTTGTGGTTGCTGTCACGGTCATGCAGCAAAACAATCGCATAGGCACCCGCCGTCGGCACCCGCACACATAACACCACCGGCCCGCTGTCCGGCAAATCCTGTTCCACCCGCCGGAAAACCTTGCCGGCATTCAGCAAGATATTGTCATCCTGCAAAAAATCATCATCATTGGCGGGATAGACCTCCAATTTCATCAACCCCTTGCGGTCTTTTAATCCGCTGGCCTCGACCAAAATCGCCGGTCCCTGCTCGCCATCACGGCAGCGACCCTCGGCCTTGCCCAATTCTTGCGAGCTGGCGAGTGGCACCTTGGCCAGTACCGTCAGCGGAGCCAGCATCGCCAGAGCCAAACCAGCAAAAATGATATGCGTCTTCATCCGCCATCCTTTCGTGAATTTATCAATTCCGCCGCGCCAAAAACTGTGCCAACCACGACATGCGCAATCAGCAACAGCCCAGCCATCATCGTCATCAAATCGGCGATTTCGGCATCATGGCCCATCAGAAACACCGCCAATCCGGCAAACACCACGTCCTTGTTGGGGATCAGTGGCAAGCGCGACACCAGCATCCGCAGCGTCGCCAGCACCAGCCAGAGCGCATAGGGCACATCGGGCAAAATATGGTGCCACATCAGTGCCGCCAGCCCAACTATCCCAAAAATCCGCGCAAAATGAACCAATGTCACCAGCACCAATTGGCGCCGAGGCAGCGAAAACAACCGCTGGCGGAACAGCAAAATCACGAAACTGGTGACCAGCACCACCCCCAATGATTTGAAAATCAGCTCGGTTTCCATCCCCAGCTTGCCCGATGACACCAAAGGCCATGCAAAACCCAACATTGCCAATGTCGCCATATTTCCGGTCAGGGCCGACAGAATCGTCACATCTTTGATCGCGCCAAATGGGGCCGCGACCATATTCAACCGCGCCCGCGCCCAAGCGTAAAATTGCACTTCGCCCAAATAGCCAAGCAGCAGCTCATTGCTGACCATTTTGCGTAGCAAAGCCCCCATCCCGCTAAATGGCAAATGCCACAGCCGGTAGTAAATCAGCCATTCGGTAAAGGGCGCAGCCAGATAATAAGCGGCAAATATTGCCCAAAAACCAATACTATGTGGGATCATCGCCATAATTCGGGCAAATTCCACATTGGGCAGATTCAGCGCGGTTTTTAATGCCGATGGCGGCGATGCCATCAGCGCCAGCACCAACAGCACAATCAGCGTTACCCCCAAGCTAAACAACCCCGCCATCCGCGTCGCCTGTGGCTGATCGCGGGGGGTTAGAGTAGCTATTTCGGGGGTTGGCTTGCCTGATGTCAGGCCGCTGTCATTCATGCGTATCGGCCCTTTGCGGCGGTATTCAGCATTTATGTTTAGTCAGAAACGCGGCTTGTGTCATTTTTATCGCCCTATGGCAATAATCCAGAAAAACACAACCTAAGCTCAACGGGGTGTTTCGAAGTGGGACAGCAAATCCGCATAACGCCCAATCCGCCGCCCCTTGGCCATGACGCTGACCGTCGCCTCGATCGAGCGCATCAATGCCGGAACCCCCGTATCCCCGGGATGCACCGCCACCCGCGTCACGGGCAAAGCCCGATGGACAAACGGCAAAGCCCGATGGGCAAACGGCAAAGCCCGATGCGCCATGCGGGCAACGGCAGCCACCGCCCGCGATGACAATTGGCGCGGAACCGAGCGGCTGGCCCAAGTAATCACCGGTCCCTTGGCCAAAATCGCCCCCGTTTGCGGTTGCCACACGCGGAAATGATCCTCGGCCAAGGCAAAGCCACTTGCCGCCAAAGCCGCCCTTGCGCCCGTCCCATAGAGCCAAGCGGGAGCGATAAAACCCGCCACTTCACGCCCGATACTGTCCTCGATCAGCTTGCGGCCATCCGCCATCCTTTGCGCCGCCACTTCTGCGCTCAAGCCCAGAAATTCGCCCTCGCTGGCGGTCATATGCTTGGCTTTGATCGCTGCCAAGCCGCGATGCTGGGCCAAATCCTGATGAAACCAGCCGTGGACAAACATCTCGACACCGGCATCAGACCAATCGCGCAAACGGCGCTGAAACGCCGCGTCATCGGCCAATTTGGCCATGCCCCAATGATCGGGCACCACCAACATCGCAAAACGCGGCCCGCCCAGCAACCGCGTGAACAATTCCGCCAAAACATCCACCTCGCGCGCAAAACGCGGGCCAACATCATGGATCGACGCCAGCAACAGTTTATCAGCCCCGCTCATAATTCCCGCTGCTCCACCGGCCCCAACAGTGCCGGTTCAAAAATCAACGCGCAAACCAGCGTCCAGATCAGCGAAATCATCAAAATCAGCCCCATGCTGGCGGTGCCCGGATGATGCGAGAACCACAAAGCGCCAAAGGCACTGCCCGTAGCCAATGCGCTGCATACCACGGCGCGGGCCAGACTGGTTTGCAACAGATCGCCGACCCCGCTGCGCCACGCCATGACAAAATAGATGTGAAAGGCCACCCCCACCCCAAACAACAGCGGAAACGCAATGATATTGGCAAAATTCAGCGGCTGGCCAATCACCACACAGCTGCCCAAAGTCAGGAACCCCGACAAGACCACCGGCGCAAGGGTAAAGGCCACCTCGCGCACCGAGCGCAGCACCAGATAGAGCAGCAAACTGACCAAAGTCAGCGCCAAAATCCCCGCGTGGATAAAGGCAAAAGCCACCGTATGCGCCGCTTCCTGCGTGGCGACTGGCAGGCCGGTAGCCTTGGGGGCCAATTGCCGGACAGCTTGGGTAAAGCGCAGCAATACCACATTATTGACGCTGTTACCGGCGGGCGTTACCTCGACCTTGGCGCGGCCATCCATGGCCAACCAAGCATTGCGCATGTCGTCGGGCAAATTGTCGCGGGTAATCGCACTGGCCTGCAATGATGCGCGCAATGTGTTCAGCGTGGTGTTCATCGGCGGCACCAACATATCCGTCACGCTGGCGCGCTGTGCCATAGTGCCAGCGGCCAGCCGCGCAAAACTATCGGCCAACCGCCCCGCCGCTGCACCCACCGAATCGGGGCGTTTCAGTGACAGATTGCGCAATGCTACCGCCGCCTTGTTCAGCGCCGCAACCGTGCTGGCGTCATCGACATCCGGCGGTAGATCAAACGGATTGATTGCCGAATCCATCAAAAACGAGGCATCCTCGATCAACGCCAGCTTGTCCGTTTGGCCATCGGGAATAAAGCTGGACAGGGTGATCACCGATGAGACTTCGGGCAATTTGGCCAATTTCGCTGCCAGCGCATCCGCCGAAGCCAAATTGGGGGCAAGGATAGCGATGGTATTGGGCGTGCGGTCAGGATCGCGCAGCAAATCGCCCAGACCGCGCATCGCCGGCGATTGCGGATTGCGCAAATTCAGCGGATTAAAATCAAATTTCACCAAAGGCAGCGCCGCCACGGTCACCACCACCGACAGGGCAAATGACCACAGGATTTTGCGGCGATTAACCGCTAACCAACGGTCAAATGGTGCCGCCCCGCTCCATCCCACTTCCGTCGCCGGAACCTTGGGCCGCAGCAAAATCAACAACGCGGGCAGTAGGGTCACATTCAAAACAAAAGCAATCACCATCCCCATGCCGGCAATCACCCCCAGCTCGGCAATGCCGATATATTCGGTGGGCAAAAATGCCCCCAGCGCCAACACAATCGCCGCCGCCGCCATCAACAAAGGCTCGCCAATCGCCGCCGCCAACCGATCCAGCGCCGCCAATGGCGCGGCCCCATCGCGGCGTTCCGCATTAAACCGCACCGCCACCTGAATACCAAAATCTACCCCCAGCCCGACAAACAGCGGGATGAAGGCCAGCGAGATCAAATTCAACCGCCCCACCGCCAGCAAACCCAGCGCCAAGGTCATCATCAACCCCGCGACAATCGTGCCCATAATCGCCGCGACCATCCGCAATGATTTGGTGGCAAACCACAAAACCAACATCATCATCGCCGCCATAAATGCACCAATAACACCGATATTATCGCGGATAGAGGCAAATTCTTCGTCCGCCAGCGGCACTTCGCCGGTAATAGCCACACGAACCCCATGGTTGGCGTCCAGATGTTCAGCCGATAGTAGCGCCATAATCGCCCCATAAGCCGCCGATCCGGGTTCCAAATCGCCAAAATCCAGCTGCGGCGCGACCTGAACAATCCGGCGGGTGGGCGGGGCCAATTGCCCTTTGCCAGAGGCAAAAAGATTGGTCCAAGAAAACCACGCAGCCCTATTCTGCAATCGCGCATCTATCGCTAAAGCCATAGAATGTAGCGGTTTTTCTAACCGCGCCACCGCATCCTTGTCCCCGTCCACCGCGCCGGTCGCCGAAGTATCCAACGCCTTGGCCACCCCGCGCAAAGATGGATCCGCCGCCAAAGCCCCCAGCAAGGGCTGGGCATCTATCAGCTGCTGGGTGGTGTCTTTAACCTCATCCTTGGTGGCAAACAGCAAACCGTTGCGCGCAAAAAAATCCCCTGCATCCGGACGTTTAGCCCCGACAAAATGGATTTTATCGCCATTGATTGCCGCCGCAATGCGTGCCGCCGCATCCTCGGCCAATTCGGGGGTTTTGCCATCGACCACCAGAATCATTGATTCATAGGCCGCGCTATTCGCCCCGCTTCCCCCCGCTATATCACGGACAGTAAAGGCCTTTTCCAGCTCGGCCTCATCCATCCGCCAGCCAGTTTTGGCCGAGATAAGATCGCCGGTATCGGTTGTCATATCAAAATTCTGCGCGGTATAAGCCAGCGCCAAGATCGTCAGCAACACCGACAGAGCCACCACGAACAATGGTTTTTGCGCGGATTTGGCAATGGTGGATTTCAACAAATTGGTCAGCATATCATGTCTCAAATCAGCTTTTGGGCCGGTAAAACCGCCCATTCAAGCCGGTATGATCCAGCCTATAGCTGCTATCAAGCACATCAAACACCCTATCGTCAAAATTGATAAACCGCGCTGGCATCACTTGCCCCACAGCTGGATCATCGCTCATATGCTGGCGGCGGTCGCTGATTTGCACTACGGCAAAGCGGTGTGCGCGCAA
>JBEAOQ010000165.1:0-2537 GCA_041164845.1 Pseudomonadota bacterium
AAGGCTCGGGAAATGCGCATCGAAGTGCCGCATGCTCAAGCAGGGAGCCTGCCGCTCGTGGCCAGTCCGCTGCGATTTTCGGCAACACCTGTCGAGAACTATAGCGCGCCGCCCGAACTGGGCGAACATACCGACAAGGTGCTTGGCGACCTTCTGGGAATGGACGAAGCTGAAATCCAGCGGCTGCGGGCAGATCGCATCATCGGCTGACGCGATCCGGCCGCAGACCCGAGCCGGGCAATCCTAGGTCCTTTCCCGATCAGGTTTGTTTTTCCTGATCGGATTAGAAAGGGTCTAAATATAGGATTAGACCATTCTTTCCCGATCAGTCTTTATCGAATAACGATTCCCTGATCGGGGAATGGTCTAGATATCCACTCTGGCCTTGGGTCTCCCCCACCCAACTTCCCATCAAGCTCAGGGCAATCGCATATTCAATTTCAGCAGAAAAAATTCCTCCGCGCCTCCGCGCCTCCGCGTGCCTATTTTCTATCTTATCGGACAGCCAATTTTCTATATACAATTGCCCTACCCTCAAGGTGGACGAGGTATATGGTGCTATGTTAAGTCATCAGAGTCTAAGCAAAAAGCCAAAAATCACGGCAAATCAACCTTGTCATAGCGTCGGCCATTGGCCGCAGGGTCATCATTTTCAATCACGATTGCCGTGCTGCCCGCAACAATTTTTGCACGATCACCGTCGCTATAGGGTTCGGCCAGAGCAGTTTGCCCACTGACCTCGGCCACCCGATAGCGGATAGATTCGCCGCCGGTGGGGCTGGTCACTTGGACGATCATTCCCATTTCCAGAAACGGCCCGCCATAATTCAGCTGAATCCGCTTGCCGCTATTGTCCACCACCCGCATCGGCGACAGACGAAACGCCACTTTGCGCGCCGCTGCCAAAGCCACTGCCCGCTGCAGCACCGCATAGGTGGCTTCACCCGATTGCGAACTGGTGGCCCGGATACCATCGGCGGTGACATTTGATCCAGTTTCAATCGCCTTTGTCACCAGATCACCAAAGATAATCCGCCCCGCCCGATCACGCAGGGTTATGTCCATATTGACCATCATTTTGCTGGAGCTAACCAAGAAACTGTTGCGGCCCGCAACCGGCGGAGCTGGTGCTGGGCCGCCCTCACCGCTAACCCCCGATAGGTTGACCGACAGCGTGTAACCACCACGCCCAACCGCAATTTTGCCCGACGACGCCAGCGCCGCTTCCATCGCCATCCGCAATCCGGGAAAATGGCTGACGCAATCCTTATACAGCCACGTCATCCAACTGGTGCTAGAGGCATAGGTATAGGGGTCGACATAGACGTTGCGATGCCCTGATGTGGTGGAATATATGGTGCATTCCTGCTGGCTTGTCACCGCGCCAATCGCCACATTTGCCTGCGCCCCGTTGCCCGATCTCTGCGCCCATGCTGCGCTCGGCAATCCCGAGGCAATGACCGCTACGACCCATCCATATTTCCACATATCAATTGCTTTCAACAAAGGGGCCATCACTTGCGGCGACGCATTTTTTCGATCTTTACCTTGTCCGATTCGGTGGCCAATCGGACAATCGAACCGCGTGCGGGGGCGGTTTCAAACGGCGTATAGGCGTCAGCTTTTGATATGCGTCCCAAAACATCACTGACCCTGATCGCGCCAATCAAAGTCTCATCATTGGACAATACCTCATTGGTAACGGGGTCGCGGATTTCTTCGCCTTTGACAAAAACCGTCATCAAATCGCCAACTTTCATCGTGCCTTCGCCGTAATTAAGCACGAAAACGCCATCGGCTTGCACCGCTGCGATTTGGATGGGATAGACAGTGGTGACCAGCCCATTGGCGATTTTGTCCGCCGCCGAGCGCAGCAAAGCCGAGGCATCCACTTGGCCAACCCCGCCGCCGCAGACCGTTTGCACCCGCTGTTTTTCATTCAACCGCTGCACGTATCGGGTGATCGCGGTATCTGCCTCGGAAATTTTAATATCCACCGACAAGGTCGCTTCGGCCCCTCGGCAGGTTTGGCCCTGCGCTTGGTTTGACATCATTCCCGCCAGAAAGCTGGCCCCCAAATCCGATTTCGTCACCACGGAATAGGCATTAATCGAGCCGGTAATCAAGAAATCCGCCCCTTCGAAGCCGCCGATTTTCCCAGGGGTGCGCGATGTGACCAAGCCATTTTTGGCCAAACCTTGTTCGCGCAGAAATTTATCCATCTTGGCACGGTCGGTCACGCGAAATTTGTTGGTGGCCTCGATTGCGGTTTGGATCATGCTGGACAACGCCTCAACCTGACCGGTGTTCGACAAATCGGTAATGTCCATAACCGCGACAATCGGGCGTTTGGATTGAACCTGCTGCGCCAATGCTGGGTTGCCAGAGAACAACAACCCAATCGCCGCCAAATATACAAAATTCTTTGCCATTATTGCCCCCAAACGAATCATATCCCTATCAACCTATCAGACTTAACCAATAGGTGAAGCAAAACACAACCGAAAGTGAGGATATTATTTCATTTGGTGCAAAGG
>JBEAOQ010000166.1:0-2501 GCA_041164845.1 Pseudomonadota bacterium
GCATATGGGCACGAAGTGTCAACATTTGTATCTACCCCACCTTCACCCGATGCTCACCCTTAACCCATCTTACCGTCCCAGAACTCGCGCGCATCACCACGCTTTCGGTGGTCATCACGCCATCGCGGCGCACCTTAACTCCGGCCAGCAATGATCCATCGGTCACGCCCGTTGCCGCGAAGATGCAGTCGCCTTTGGCCAGTTCTTCTAGGTCATAGATTTTGTTGAGATCGGTGATGCCCCATTTGCGCGCCCGGCTACGTTCATCATCATTGCGGAACAGCAGCCGCCCTTTGAATTGGCCGCCGACACAGCGCAAAGCCGCCGCTGCCAACACGCCTTCGGGTGCGCCGCCGCTGCCCATATAGATGTCGATATTGGTGTCGTCATTGGTGGTGGCGATCACGCCTGCGACATCGCCATCGGGAATCAATTGGATACCACAGCCGATGGCGCGCAATTCGGCGATCAATTCGGCGTGGCGCGGGCGATCCAGCACGCAGACGATCAGCTGATTGGGGGCAACCCCCTTGGCCGCTGCCACCGCATGGACGTTTTCGGTGGGGGTTTTATCCAGATCAATCACGCCCTTGGGATAGCCGGGGCCAACCGCCAGCTTGTCCATATAGACGTCGGGCGCGTTGAGCAGATTGCCCTCTTCGGCGATTGCCAGCACCGCCAGCGCATTGGGGCCAGCCTTGGCGGTGATGGTGGTGCCTTCCAACGGATCAAGCGCGATGTCGATTTTGGGGCCGGTGCCGATGGCCGAGCCGACTTTTTCGCCGATATAGAGCATCGGCGCTTCGTCGCGTTCGCCTTCGCCAATCACCACGGTGCCGTCCATTGCCAATTCGTTCAGCGCGGCGCGCATCGCTTCGACCGCCGCTTGATCGGCGGCTTTTTCATCGCCGCGTCCAATCAGCTTGGCGGCGTTGATCGCGGCGGCTTCGGTCACGCGGACCATTTCAAGGACGAGAACACGGTCAAGGGTGGCGCTGGCGGGGGTGTTGGTCATGTTGTCGTTCATCCCAAATTAAGGTGGTAAAGTCTGTGTGTGTTCTGCGCTTAGCCACGGGAGCATCACTTGTCGAGATATGGCCGTTACTTGCTTGCGCATAGCTATGCATTGGCCCTTATACTGGGAATGGTGAACAAAGCATCAGCGCAGGATGCGGCCGATGAAAAAGTGCAGGCGATGATCGCGGCGGCGCGGCAAGCCTATCTGCCGCCAAAACACGACAGCCGCTGTGTGAAAAGCGATGATCCCGGCGAGATTACCGTCTGTGCGCCGGATAAGGGCGAGCGGTGGCGGGTGCCGTCGGATGAAAATCTGGATGTCAATACGGCGGAAGGGCGGCGTAATTTATATGGCGATGTTCCGCCCGCGCCGCAATTTGATCGGGGATCGTGTCGGGGGCAACCGGGTTGTATGATCGGCGGATGGGCGCCGCCGCCGGTCTATTATTTCGATATGACCAAATTACCCCTGCCGCCCGAAGGATCAGATGCGGATTTAATTGCTAAGGGCGAGATGGCGGCACCATGAGGGTTGGACAGTGCAGAAGATTGTTTCAATGCGGGCTATGCCTATGTAAACGAACAAGGTGTCGAGATGGATCTGGCCAAAGCCGCAGTCTTTATGCGTAAAGCTGTGGTTATCGATGCCAACTATGTCGAGCCGCAAAAGGCGCTTAGAGCATCGTGGTGAAAAGTGGGAACCGGTTTTCAGCTTAAAACCCCGTTTTTCTTAAAGCTGGGCGACAACAAGAACATAGAGCGGGCAGTCTGATTCAGATTTAGCTCTGCCCGCTCTAAGTTGCTGAATGATGAAGATGGGTTTGGAAAAGGTAATGGCAGGATGAAAATTGGATCGATTGGGGGATATATTCTTCGGTTCGCAGGTTTGGTTGCGATGACGATGGCTTTTGCGGGGCCAGCATATGCGGAAGTGGATAATTTGGAATATGCGATAAGCTACAATAAGAATGCAAAAAGCTTCGCTGACACAGCGTCAAGTTTTTATCGTTCAGAGAACTATGTGGAAGCCTGTAAGACTTTCAAGCAAGCGCTTGAAAGCGCTGGCAAAGCATTGAGTTATGAACAGGCATATCAAGCCCAATTAGACCGGCATGGCAATCTTGATCTGCATAGAGGCGATAAGTGGGCAGAAGCCGTTTACGGGAACATGACTATTGCGTGTGCAAAGGCAAATGGCCCGCCGCCGTTCGATCATGTTGCAGTGCTGAAAGATCTTCAGGGTACGTTGAATGCGCTCAACGACTTTTCCAATATTATGGTTGCGGAATATAAAAAGGGGAAGCTCGCTTCTGCTTGCATATCGTCCCAAACTAGTGCTGATTATTACGAAAAGGTCAAAGTAAACGCGCACACCTATCTCGAAAAAACGACGCAACCCGACGCGCAGAGGGCGCGCATCAACATCATGCAAATCGATTTGAACACTGTGCGTGCTGCCAAGGACCGCGATGAATTTTATTGCG
>JBEAOQ010000167.1:0-4829 GCA_041164845.1 Pseudomonadota bacterium
GCATTAGGGGCGAATGGCAGATTGGCGATGGCCGATCCGGCGGCGGTGCCAGCGGGGCGTTATGGCCAGCAAGCCTTGACCAAGCTGGGGGTGTGGGATGCGGTGGCGGGACGGGTGGTGCGCAGCGAAAATGTGCGGGCGGCGCTGATGTTGGTGGCGCGGGGCGAGGCGGCGCTGGGGGTGGTCTATGCCACCGATGCGCGGGTTGGAAATGTGCGGGTTGTGGGGGTGTTTCCCGATAAGAGCCATGCGCCGATCCGCTATCCGATGGCGGTGTTGGCGGCGGGTAAGCATGGTGATGCGGTCGGGTTTTATCAGTTTTTGCGTGGGGGGCAGGGGCAACAGATTTTGGCGGACTATGGGTTTGGGAGGCCTTAGACCATTCCCCGATCAGGCTGAATCGCTTTTTGATAAAGACTTATCGGGAAAGAATGGTCTATTCATATGTTTAGACCCTTTCTAATCCGATCAGGAAAAACAAACCTGATCGGGAAAGGGTCTAGGGTGTGTGGGGGGATGTTCGCTTGCTATCGTGAGGGTGGTTCACCCCCACCCAGCCTGCCCCTAAAGTGCAGGTCTGTTGCATATTCATTTTCAAATTGAGAAGATGTGAGAAAAGAATGATTCGCGCAGAGGCGCAGAGACGCAGAGAAATTGTTTTGTAGAGGAAAAGCAGAATTTTATGTCAAGTGTATCTCTTATATGCCTGTGACTTGGCGCAATCTCTCTGCGTCTCTGCGCCTCTGCGCGAATCAAATTTCTGCATATGCCGCATTCACAAACATAGGCGATAGCCCTGCCCCTGTAGGGGAGGGGGGAGGATTTAGGTGCTTGATATGTCCATATTAACGCCTGAAGAATGGGGGATTATCGCGTTGTCGCTGCGGGTCAGTTTGGCGGCGATGTTGGGGATATTGCCGATTGCATTTGCGCTGGCATGGGCGTTGGCGCGGGTGCGGATGTGGGGTAAAATTTGGCTGGATGCGCTGGTGCATTTGCCTCTGGTTTTGCCGCCGGTGGTGACCGGGTGGTTATTGCTGCTGGCTTTTGGCGCGCAGGGGCCGATTGGGCGCTGGTTGGCGGATTGGTTTGGGGTGTCGTTGCTGTTCCGCTGGACGGGGGCGGCACTGGCGTCGGGAATTATGGCTTTGCCGCTGATGGTGCGGGCGATGCGTTTGAGCATTGAGGCGATTGACCCCAAGTTGGAAGGCGCGGCGCGGACATTGGGCGCGGGGGCGTGGCGGTGTTTTTTCACGATTAGCTTGCCACTGGCGATGCCCGGGGTTTTGGCGGGGATGGTTTTGGGTTTTGCCCGCAGTTTGGGCGAATTTGGCGCGACGATTACCTTTGTTTCCAACATTCCGGGCGAAACCCAGACCCTGCCATTGGCGATTTACAGCGCGATGCAGATGCCGAATGGCGAGGGGCTGACTTTGCGGCTGGCGCTGGTATCGGTGGTGTTGTCATTGGCGGCTTTGGTCGGGTCGGAATGGTTGATGCGGCGCGGAATGCGGGCCGGAATGCGAGGTAGTGGGGGTGTTTGAGATTGATGTCGAGATCAGGCGCAGCGGGCGGGTGATTGCTGCGGCATGTAACGCCCCCGCTGGTTTGACTGGATTATATGGCGTGTCGGGGGCGGGTAAGACGACATTGTTGGATATGGTGGCGGGATTATTGTCGCCGGATCAAGGCCGAATTGTCGTCGGCGGGGTGGTGGTGTTTGACAAGGATGCGGGGGTCAATCTGTCGCCGCAGCAGCGCGGCTGTGGCTATGTGTTTCAGGATAACCGCTTGTTTCCGCATATGAATGTGCGTGATAATTTGATTTATGGAATGCGGCGCAAGACTAAGGGGCGAAACGGTGTTGCGGTGATGTCGCTGGATCAGGCGTTGGAATTTTTGGGGATTGGTGCGTTGGTAGCGCGGATGCCGCAGAGCCTGTCGGGGGGTGAAGCGCAAAGGGTGGCGATTGGCCGGGCGTTGCTGTCGGCTCCGCGCTTTTTGCTGATGGATGAGCCGCTGGTGGCGGTGGATCGGGCGCGGCGCGACGCAATTTTGCGGCTGATTGAGCGGGTGCGCGATGAGCTGGGTCTGCCAATTTTATATGTCAGCCATGATCGCGGGGAATTGGATCGGCTGGCGGGGATGGTGGTGGAATTGGGGTGAGGGTTTGCCAGATATTCAGCTATTGGACTGTCCCTGACAGCTTCGTCATTGAGGGCGTTTCAATTCGCACTTGACGGTGATGGATTGCTTCGCTTTGCTCGCAATGACGACATTTATGTCTGTTATTGAGGCCTGTGTGTTCAGCGCAAGGATGAGGGCAATGACTTGACCTTGGCCACAATGACGCGGCATGAATGGGGGATGATTATGGCGATACCCACTATTCGTGATGCGACTTTGGCCGATGCCGAGGCTTTGGCGGCGCTGAAATTATTCACTTTTCATCAGACATTCATTGCCGGTTATGCGATTCCATACCCGCCCGACGATTTGGCTTTGTTTGAGGCAGAAACATACAGTGTGGCGCAAATTACCGCCGAATTGATGGATGCTACACATCAGACTTGGGTGGCGGAGCAGGGCGGGGCGTTGGTCGGTTATGTCCATTGTGGGCCGTGCAAATTGCCCCATGCCGATGTCGGCGATGGGGATCGCGAGCTGTATCAGCTCTATCTAACCAATGATGCCCAAGGGTTTGGTTTGGGGCGGCAATTGCTGGATTTGGCGGTTAGGTGGATGAAGCAGGGCACGGGCGCAGCGATGTGGATTGGCGTGTGGAGCGGCAATGATCGGGCGCGGGCGATTTATGCGGCGCGGGGATTTGCCGAGGTCGGCGAATATCAGTTTAAGGTCGGTGATTGGCGGGATGATGAATTTGTCTTGCACAAAGCGTTGTAAATCATCGCGGTGGCGGTGGGTGGTATGATGGTTTGTGCCATTGGCGGTGGAGTTATGCTGCGCTAGGGTGGGGCAAATTATGACCTATATTATGAGGTGCGAAAATGGCTGAGGATAATGCAATGGCGATTCCTTTTGAGATTACGGATCCTTTGCGCATTCCATCAAAGCGTTATTATGATGAGGATTTTTACAAATTAGAGAATGAAAAGCTGTGGCCGCATGTCTGGCAGATGGCGTGCCGGTTGGAGCAGATTCCCCAAGTGGGCGATTGGGTCGAATATTCGCATCTGGGCAAGTCGATTGTGGTCGTGCGGACCAAGGATGGGGTGCGGGCGCATCATAATGCGTGCCGCCATCGCGGGGTGCCGGTGGCGGAAAAGGGCGGGCATGGCAATTGCAAGGGCACAGGGTTTATCTGTCCGTTCCACGGTTGGCGTTACGGGTTGGATGGCAAAAACAGCTTTGTTTATGGGCGGCATTTGTTTTCCGAGGATCAGCTGGGCGAGGCGGAATTGACGCTGAAACCCTGCCGTGTCGAACAGGCGATTGGCTGTGATTGGGTCAATTGGGATGATAATGCGCCGTCTTTTCGCGAACAAATTGGGCCTTTGGTGGACAAGCTGCAAGCGCATGGGGCGGATAATATGCGCGCCGAATGGTGGTTTGCCACCGAAATTCCCGCCAATTGGAAGGTGGCGATGGAGGCCTTTATGGAAGGCTACCATGTGATGAAAACCCATCCGCAACTGCAACAGGCATCGCCGACGCTGTATAATGCAATGTATGGCTATGACAGCGGCAAGGATGTTGGCCTGTCGATGGAGCAAAAGGCGGCGGGTATTCCGGCCAATATGAATGTTTCTGTGCGCGACAATGTGCGGATGCAGTTCGAGCATCTGGAGCTGTTGAGCGAGGGGATGGCCGGAATGGTCCATGCCAAGGAAGTGGATATTGCGAGGGGGTTGGTGGATATTGATTTGCCCGACGATCACGCTTTGGCACTGCAAACCTGGTATGGCACGGTGCAGCAGGTGATTTATGAGACGCTGAAAGCACGCGGCGAGCCTTTGCCCGATTTGAACGCGGTGGCGGTGTCGCATCCGGTTCATGCGGTGGAATTTCTGTTTCCGCATTGCTTTGTGTTGCCGTTTTTCTCGAATATGTCGGCCTATCGGATTAGGCCAACGGGGCCGGAAAGCTGCATTTTTGAGCTGTGGTCTTTGACATTTTACCCCGAAGGCGAAGAGCCAGCGCCGGTGATGGAGCCGACTTGGCTGCCCTATGACAGCGACAAATTCCCGCCGATTCCACGGCAGGATTATTCGAATATTCCCATTCAACAGATGGGGATGCATGCCGAAGGTTTTGAATATATGCGGTTGTCGGCGACCATTGAGGGGATGATTAGCAATTATAACCGGATTATCGACGGGCATTTGCGGGGCGCATCGCCAGAGAAATTGGCTAAGGCGACGCAGACTTTGGGCGGCAATTTTGATGGCAAAGTGTTTGCATATGATTTTTGAGTGATGGGGAAATGATGAGGGTGGTGGATGGTGGTTAGCTTGCGCTAACTTTGGCTACCCCACCCAGCCTGCCCTTTGAGCGCAGGGCTATAGCATATGGCTGATAGAAAAGGAAGAATGGTTTCACGCAGAGGCGCAGAGAAGAAGCGAGACGCAGAGGTATCGTGATATGTTGAGAAAGTCATGTCCCGCATCGAAAATACAATAATTTGTTGGATTTTATTCAGCCAAGCCCCCCTCCGCGCCTCCTTTTTCCTCCGCGTCTCTGCGTGAACCCCTTTTCCAAAAACCATATGCTATAGCCCTGCCGTCAAGGGGGAGGAGCTTATACCAAAGTGCGATGAGCATGACTCATCGCACTTTGGTAAAGCCCGCGCGGCGCTTGAGCGAAGCCAA
>JBEAOQ010000168.1:0-3458 GCA_041164845.1 Pseudomonadota bacterium
ATGTCCAGCGCCCCTTCCATCCACCATTCGGCCATGCTTTCCCCAGGATGCTGGCGCGCTTGCAGCCAGATTTGCTGTGGCCCCTCGCCCAATGTCAGGCAATCCACGCTGCGACCATCCAATGTTTGGCCCAGATTGCGATTGGAAACACCGGGTTTGCCGGCGATACGGGCGATGAGATCGTGGTGGCGTTCCAGCGAATAAGGCGCGAAATAGGCAAACCAAACCAGATCGCTAGTGGGAGTATAGCGAAGGGTCAGGGTGCCATCGTCGGCCGTGCTATCCCAAATGGTTGCGGCGCGTGCCCAAAATTGCCGGTCTTGCGACACGGCGGCGCGGTAATTTGGCCAGCCCCCAGGGTAGGCGGCTTGGTTCAGTCCGGTCAGGCGCAGGGTAAGTTCGTGCCCCGCAGCCCCCGCAACCCGAAAATGAAACCATTGGAAAAAATTGGAATGGGAATCCCGGCGGATGGCCAGCTTGGCAGTGGTGCCATTGATGTCTAAAACCGTGATATTGCCCGAATCGAAACTGGCATTGATGTCGATGTTGCTCATGGCACCTGTTTAGACGGGGATGGTTTGGGATGAAAGTCTGCAAACAGCGCGGCGGCCAAACGGGCGGCAATCGCATCATCATTCCAGCGGCTGCTTTCGTCGCGGGTGGCGATGCTGGCGTGGCCTTCCCACAGCACAGCCCCACTGGCGCGGTCGCGGATGCGGGCCTCTAATCGGGTCGACAGCAGCGCCTTTTTGGGCTTGGTCAGGTCAATGGCAATGCCCAGACCCATGCCGCTGCCATGGCTGCCGACACCCACCGACATTTCACCGCTGACCGGATTGCGTTTGCGCTCTTCGGGCACCAGCACATCGCGGATTACGCGCAATTCGGCGATCTGCCCGCCGGTGGGGTCGGGTTTGACGACATCATAGCCCGCCTTGGCCAATTGATCGACGACGGCGGCTTCGAAAATGGCGTTGTCGCGGGCGGTGAGATTGCCGCCCGGGCCGGATACGACAGCAATAGCGCCGTGGCCCAGCTGGGTTTCGGCACCATCGGCTTGGAAATGTTCGACATCAACGTGGCCCTCGCTAAATCCATTGCGGCTGGGTTGGTCGCTGGTTCCCCATGAGGGGCGATTGAAGTGATCGCTCTGCGCATAAGCAGGGAAAGCGATAAGCAAGGGGGCAACCGCGAAGATCACAAGGCGGGCAAATATGGGCATCAATCAACCTATCTCTATAATCGCCCCAGACCACCGCTAATCAAAGCAACCTTGCCACAGGATGAACCATTATGATTGCGCAAGGATGAGAAACTGATAGCCTGTATCGTTGGATATTAGGGGAATATGATGAACGAGCAACAGGGTATAGCCGCCGTTCCGCATGGCGACCGGATTGAATTGCTGGATGGTTTGCGCGGCTTTGCTCTGCTGGGCATATTGCTGGCCAATATTGATGTATTTTCGGGCTGGGTGTTTCTCGATCAGGCGCAGGCTTTGGCTTTGGCGGGTGAGAGCGCGGTGCGCTGGACCGAATTGTTTACCAAGGCCGTGATCGACGGCAAATTTTACACGCTGTTTTCACTGATGTTTGGCGTTGGTTTTACCCTGCAACTTGACCGGCTGAACAAACGCGGCGCGGCGGGGGCGGTGATTTTTCGGCGGCGGATGCTGGTGATGTTGATGATTGGTTTGCTGCATATGAGCCTGATCTGGGAGGGGGATATTCTAACCCTCTATGCCGCGCTGGGGCTGCTTTTGCCGCTGTTTATGCCGATGAACGATCGCAAATTGCTGATGTGGGCGGTGGGTTTGATTCTGCTGCCGCTGGTTCTGGCCCCCGCATTTGACGTTATGAATATCCGGCTAGGAAAGCCTTTTTTTATGGCTTCGGGCGCTGTTACACAATGGATTTCGGGCAATCCAACTGCGCACGACTTGCAATTGTTGCAAAGCACAAGCTGGCGTGATTTTTTCGCCATTCAACTTAGCGGCTTGCCCTTTCGATTGGGATATTTGCTAATCACTTGGCGCATTCCCAAAGTGTTGGGGATTATGCTGTTGGGCATGGTGGTTGGCCGCCGTTTGATCGCGGGCACCTTGCTGGATGATCGCAAATTGCTGCTGCGCACATTCTGGCTGGGGCTGGTGATTGGGGTGCCATTTTCTGTGACCTATGCCTTGACCGAAGGGGCGGCGCAGGATCATTGGTCTTCTATTTTGGGCACGGTGCCGCTGGCATTGGCCTATGCTGCGGGCTTTGTGCTGCTCTGGCCAAAGGCGCGGGGGCTGCTCCGGCATTTGGTGCCGGTGGGGCGGATGGCGCTGACCAATTATCTGATGCATTCGCTGGTTGGGTTGCTGTTGATGGGGCCGTTTCTGGGTTGGGCAGGGCGGATGCAGCCTTGGCAATTTTATGCCTTGGCGCTGGGCATCTATGGCTTTCAACTGGTGTTTTCACGGGTCTGGCTGGCCAGCCATGCACAGGGGCCGATGGAGAAGCTATGGCGTTATGGAACTTATAGAAATTTGCATTAACCCTGCATAAGGAAGCTGCTGGTATGGCGGATCAAACTTTATTGACAGGATTCCTATGAGCAAACTCCCCGTTCTGGTTACTGGCGGTGCTGGTTATATTGGCAGCCACGCGGTTTTGGCGTTGAAAGATGCGGGTTGGAGCGTGGCAGTGGTCGATAATTTAACCACTGGTTTTCGCTGGGCGGTGCCCGATGACGTGCCCTTTTATCAGGGGGATATTGAGGATGCGGCGTTGTTGGCGCGGATATTTGCTGAGCAGAAAATTGGCGCGGTGATGCATTTTGCCGGTTCGATTATTGTGCCCGAATCGGTAGAAAATCCGCTGAAATATTACCACAATAATACCGCAAAAAGCCGTGCGCTGATTGGCGCGGCGGTGGCGGCGGGGGTGCCGCATTTTATTTTCAGCTCGACCGCTGCGACCTATGGCATCCCCGATGTCTCGCCGGTTAACGAAGACACGCCGCGTATCCCGATCAATCCCTATGGCATGTCGAAATTGATGACCGAGACGATGCTGGCCGATGTTGCCGCTGCCCATCCGCTAAATTATTGCGCGCTGCGCTATTTTAATGTGGCGGGGGCTGACCCGCTGGCGCGCACCGGGCAATCGACCGCAGGGGCCACCCATTTGATTAAGGTGGCGGTGGAGGCGGCATTGGGCAAGCGCGAATCGGTGGGGGTCTATGGCACGGATTATGCCACGCCCGATGGCACCGGGGTGCGCGATTATATCCATGTCTCGGATTTGGCGGCGGCGCATGTTTTGGCTTTGGCGGCGCTGATTGAACAGCCACAGCGGTCTTTGACGATGAATTGCGGCTATGGCCGTGGTTTTTCGGTGCTGGAGGTGTTAGATGCGGTGGACCGGGTGACCAATGGCCAGATCACACGCAATTTGGAGCCGCGCCGCGCAGGC
>JBEAOQ010000169.1:0-5606 GCA_041164845.1 Pseudomonadota bacterium
AGCGCTGGCATGGGCTTTCCCCGGGCAGATTTCGTAACCGGCCAAAGGGGCAGGCAGACGCGCCACAACACGTCCAGTCGAGCCATTGGCAGGTGTTCGCCTGACGAAATCCACTTCCGATGGTCATTCGATCGCGTCGACCAGACGTGGCTATACCTGTATATGTTTCTTGTTGCACGAGCGCCTTCCTCCTTTACAATTGAGTGGATAATTAGCGATCAATCGTATGGGACAAGGATATATGGGCAAGCTTAGGCTGGATGGAAAAGTTGCGATCGTCACCGGCAGCGGCAGCGAAGTGGAAGTTGTCGAGCAAATTCGCCCAAATGGCGGCGAGGCCGTGCATATCAATGCTTCTGTGACCGAACAAACAGGCGCGAAAGCTATCATCGACAAGGCGATTGAGGCATATGGAAGGCTCGATATCCTCGTGAATAATGCCGGCACTTCAGGCGGCACCAATATCCCATGTATCCCAGACAACCTGATGGACGAGCAGATATCTATTCACGTCTATGCGCAGATGCGGATCGTCTATGAAGCCTAGCCACACCTCGTCAGCGCAGCTCTGGCCGCATCCTCAATGTCGGCTCGATGGCGTCAGTCGGCTCCGACACTGCGTCCGGATGGAATTCGGCCTACCCCACGGCAAAGTCCGCCGTTTTCGGTTTAACCCGGCAAATGGCCGGCCGGGGCGAGGAATTCGGCATCAAGGTCAATGTCCTGCTGCCCCGTGCCATCACCCCGCTCAAGATGCGCCGCATAGCAGGGACGAAACTTCTGGAATGGCAGGAAAAACACCTGACAATGGAACCGCTGGCGGCGAGCGTCGTCTACATGGTGCACGACGATTTTCCCGCAACCGGGCAGTTCTTCTCATCGTGTGGAGGTCGGGTAGCGCGGGTAATTTTCGCAACGCCCGACGGCTACTTCAATCCCGACCTTACCCCTGAGGATGTCAGGGACAATTGGGATCAGGTCTGGGGCCAGCAAGACGGGGCCGGTTATGTTTCCGCCATGTACGAACTCTCCAACCAGATGATCGAGCATGAACATCTCGCCGCCCTTTACGCAAGCCGGATTGGCTGATCGCCCTTTGCTCCCACTCGCTGGGCGACACCCCGATAAAAAGGAAATGGCATGACCAGACAACCGATGCATGACTGGGATCGCAGCGATCCCGAAACCGTCCAGCGCACACCCAGCGACAACGAGGCCCAGAATTCGCAAGGCCCGATCGCGTGGCATTCCGAGGAGAATCTGGTAATGAGCGATCGCGGGGTGGGCAAGCTCCGCCGCCAATATACTCGCGAACTAAAGGCGATGGCGGAGGGTAAGCGACTGATGTGCATCCGCATGCCCGGCGATGATCCGATGTTCCCGGTCAAGGCGGGCGCCTATATTATCAAGGAAGCACCAAAGGGTGCGACCCCAGTCACCAGCGCGCCGGGTACACCGACCGCCAAGATTGCCGGTAATTGGGCAATCAGCATGAACACGCCGATGGGAGCACAGACGATCCCGATGGCGTTCTCGCAGGACGGGATTGCCTTTTCGGGCGCAATGACCTCGCCCGAGGGCGACGAGACCGCCTTCACCGGCGGCACTGTTGAGGGCGCGCGCATTCTCTGGGCAATCGAACTGACCAAGCCCATGCCAATGAAGGTCGAGTTCGACCTAGTGGTCGATGGCGATTCGCTGATCGGCACGTTCAAACCGGGGCCATTCCCCGCCACTCCTGCAACGGGAGTGCGATCCCCAAGCCCGATCCACCAAAAAGGGAATCCCTAAAATCACAAATCTGCCAAAGTAGGGCTAGGCCTGTCGAGACAGTTGGGGGGACATACGATCTGCGTGTCCCCCCAGACCCATCACAGGCCTAATCCGCGCCGCAACGCCGCCAGATAATGCGCTCTATAGCGCATGACCACTGGGGCATCAGTGAACATATCAAAGCCGTGAAACCCGCCGGGCATGACCACCAATTCGGTTTGGATACCGGCATCGACCAGCCGCTGTGCGTAATCTATGTCTTCATCAACAAACAGGTCAATGCTGCCCACGCCGATAAAAGTAGGAGGCAGGCCGGATAAGTTGACTTCGCGGGCGGGAACGCTTCCCTTGGGGACGTTGCGTGAACCGGCGGGGACGCCCAACAGACTGCTCCAGCCGAATTTATTGGCTGCGGGGGTCCACATGATTGCGCCTTGTTGCGGGGGTTTTTGCACTGTGCTGCCGGTGCGGTCATCCAGCATGGGATAGGTGAGCGCCTGAAAGATCAGCGGCACTTCGCCGCGATTGCGCGCCGCGATGGCCAACATCGCCGCCAAGCCGCCGCCTGCGCTGCCACCCATAACCGCGATGCGATTGGGATCGGCACCCAATGACGCGGCATTGGCATAGAGCCATTTGAGCGCCGCATAGCAATCTTCCAGCGGGCCTGGGAAGACACATTCGGGGGCGAGGCGATAATCGACCGAGACGATCACCACATCCAACTCATTGGCGATGGCTTGGGCACCCGCCAGTTCGGACTGAGCAGTGCCTAAGATATAGCCACCGCCGTGGATGCTCAGAATCGCGGGGCGGGAAGCGGCACGTTGGCCAGCATTGATGATATAAATCGGCACATCTGGATCGCCGTAACGGCCCGCGATCATTTGTTTGGTATAGGCGGGTTCGGGCAGAGGCGGACGGCTGAATTTGGCCCCGCCTTCGCGCATCATTTTCAGATTGCCCTTTTCCAAAGTCATGGTGCCGAATATTTTCATCAGCGGAGCAACACCTGCACGCAATTCGGGATGGACAAAGGGAAGCGGATCAAAAGAGGTGCCGGAGTTTACGGCGGTCGCGGCTTTGGCGAATGTGCCACCGCCCGCCAGAGCAAGGCTGGCGGCGCTGCCGGCGGTGAAACGGCGGCGGGTAATTTGGGTCATATGGCTCTCCTTCGCTAAGGGTTTAGCGCAAATAACTGTTGCCCGCCATATTAAATATGTATACATTTTGTAACACTAACAAGCGCACAATCAACATACCAAGGATAAAGCCAATGGCTCTGGGCAAAGTTCTCGACCCCACCGCAAGCAATGACCATGATGATCCCAGCCCTGGCCCCGATGCGGGCCATTTGGTTGGCAAGCGAATTGGTTTTCGCATCGATCAGATTTGGCGATCATGGGATTGGATTGCCGATATTTGGGCGGAAAAATTGCGTGAAATGGGCGCAGAGGTCAGTTTTTGGCGCAGCTGCGGGCGATCCGGCGCGGAAGGCGAGACGATGAATGCCGAGCTTAAGGCATGGCTGGGCACAATTGACATGGCGATTGTCGGGCTGGCGAATTGCGGATCTTGCACCGGATGGACCATCCGCGATGCAATTGCTTCGGCCAATAGCGGCATTGCCACAGTGGCGGTAGCGACCAAGAATTTTGAGGAATTTGCGCATGTTATGGCGGCGCGAGGGGGGCGGTCTGGCCTGCGGGTGCATGTCTTGCCCTATCCGCTGAACGAGTGTGAAAGGGCGGATGTCGACAGGGTGGCATCGGATTATTTTAATGGTTTGTTGCAGGTAATCGGTGCCCGCCAGATGGCGCAAATGAGCGCGGCATGAGCATTATCACGATTACACCATCCACGCATAAGCCTGCGCCCGCCCCCAAATTGCTGGTCAGCCGTGATTGCGGGCCTTCGGGTTGCGCGGTCGATTGGTTGGCCAGCAAGCGGGTCGAAGCGGATTTGGATATTGAAGAATTTAACCGCTTTGCTTATGAAAAAGGCTGGGGCGATGGCCTGCCGCTGATCCCACCAACAGAAGGGCGGGTGCGCAAATTTCTGGCAGAAAATGATCGCTATCCCGATGAAATTATTGCCCTATTGCCGCCTTCCAATGCCGACTGCACGGTGGAAAAAATTGTCATCAATGCGGTGATGGCAGGGGCGCCGACGGGGTCGCTGGAGCTGATTATTGCGGCTGTGCAAGCGGTGGCCGATCCTGATTTCGAACTATATGGCGTGAATACCACCACCGCGCCGGTGTTTCCCGCCTTTGTGGTTAATGGCCCGATCAGGCAGGCGCTGGATATTCCGTTCAGCTATGGCTGTTTTGGCGGTGCGGTGACTTCGGCGGCGGCGATTGGCCGCGCCATTCGGCTGATTATGCGCAATGTCGCGGGGCAAGTTGCTGGGGTTACATCGCAAACCACCTTTGGCTCGCCGGGGCGGATTTCCGGGATATTGCTGGGTGAATGGGAGGAAAAATCACCATGGCTACCGCTGGCCGAGCGGCGGGTGGGGGCGCTGGGCAACGCCGTAACCTGCTTTGGCGCGATGGGCACAATGAATATATTGGATACAACATCGCAAAAGCCGGATCATTTTCTAGAGATGATCGGCAAGTCGCTGGTGTTTCCGGGCGGTAATTGTTTTTCGCCGTCGATGCCATTTGGCGAGGTGATGGTGGCGATTAACCCAATTTGCGCGGAAATTTTGGCCAAGGACATGCCTGATATTGCCGATGTGCAGGAAAGACTGTGGCATCACGCCAGTGTTGACGCCGAGTGGTTACAAGGCTTGCACCGTGACCAACTGCAAGCACAGGGCCGCATCCGCGCCGATGGCCGGATTTATCTCACACCGGAACCAAAGGATATACTGCTGTTTGTCGCGGGTGGTCTGGGCGGATTACACGCCTGCGCCATGCACACATTCGGCAGTTCACTGGCGCAAACCCGCGCCATTTCTGGGGTGGGGGTGGGCGCGGGCTAGAAAACGCTTACCTACCCCGTCACCCCCGCCGCCGCCAGCACCGCTAGCGTCAATACATCGGGGGCAATCGCGGTCATTGGGGCAATCTGCACCGGCTTTTCCATCCCCACCAACATCGGGCCGATTGTAGCATTACCGCCCAATTCGCGCAGCAATTTGGCCGATATATTCGCCGATTGCAGCCCGGGCATCACCAACACATTGGCCGGAGCCGACAGCCGCGAAAACGGATAATGCTTCATCACATTGGGGTTCAGTGCCGCATCGGGGGCCAGTTCGCCTTCATATTCAAACCCCGGATTGCCCGCATCCAAAATCGCCACCGCCCCGCGTATCGGGTCAAGCCATTTGCCCGATGGATTGCCAAATGTCGAAAACGACATAAAGGCGACGCGTGGCTCATGCCCCAAACGCCGAGCGACTGCCGCCGTTTCCACCGCAATATGCGCCAGATCCTCGGATGAAGGCCGCTCATTAATCGTCGTATCGGCCAAAAACACCGTATAATTCTTGCCAATCATCAGATGAATACCAAAGGGCAAATGGCCTTCCATGGGATCCAACACCTGCCGCACTTCCTTCACGCTCTGGGCAAAGGGCCGCGTCAGGCCGGTAATCAGCGCATCACCCAGCCCCAGTTTCAACATGGATGCGGCAAAAATATTGCGATCTTGATTGACCATTCTTTGCACATCGCGCTCCAAAAATCCGCGCCGTTGCAAACGATCATACAGCATCGCCACCATTTCCGGCACATGCGATGATGACAGCGAATTGTGAATTTCATAACTGTCAGGATCGCCAACCCCCAGCTCGGTCAGCTTATCCAAAACCGCCTGTGT
>JBEAOQ010000170.1:0-4958 GCA_041164845.1 Pseudomonadota bacterium
AAAACATAATACCCAATAAGAGAAATCGATGACTTAATTGATTAAAAAAGTATCATATTCAAATATTATTTACAAGAAGAGGCGCAGAGACACAGAGATATTGCGCCAAGCCGCAGGCCTATTTCGAAACGCGAATATACTACTGAAGTAACAACGTAGCTAATCCAAACCGAACTCTCTCTCTGCGCCTCTGCGCGAACCATTCTTTTCTGACTTCTTCTCAAAATGAAATTTCATATGCGATTGCCAAATCCCAAATGGAGTGGCCCAAGATCAGCGTTAACCCACTCCCCGCCCCATCCGCAAAGCGGTAAATCCCATCAGCGCCGACAGCAATGATCCCGCCAAAATCCCCAACCGCGCCCCATTGGCCAGCGCCTCGCTATGCGGAAAAGCCAGAGCGGTGATAAACAGGCTCATGGTAAAGCCGATCCCCGCCAACAAGCTGATGCCCAACAGTTGCAACCATGATGCACCCGACGGGCGCGGGGCATAGCCGGTCTTATCACACAGCCACAGCGCCGCAAATATCCCAACAACTTTGCCAACCACCAGCCCCAAACCCACGGCCAGCGCGGGATTTTGCCCCAATTGCGCCCATCCGCTCCCCGTCAAAGCCACCCCAGCATTGGCCAGCCCAAACAGCGGCAAGATCGCATAAGCGCACCACGGGCCAAGCGCATGTTCCAGCCGCAGCAGCAAAGAATCGCCCTTCGCATCTAATGAAAGCGGAATGGTCAGCGCCGCCAACACCCCGGCGACACTGGCATGAACCCCCGAATGCAGCACGCAGAACCACAGCGCCACAGCCAGCGGCAGATAGGCACCAGCTAATGAAATACTGGCTCGTTTCACCCCCCAATAATTCAACGCTGCCATCAACGCCATAACCACAGCCGCCATCGCCAACCACGCATACGAAATATGCGCCGTATAGACCAAAGCAATAATCAGCACCGCCCCCAAATCATCGACAATCGCCACGCTTAGCAAAAACAGGCGCAAACTTGGCGGTAAACCTTTGCCAACCAAGCCCAATATCCCCACCGCAAAGGCAATATCAGTGGCGGCTGGAATCGCCCAACCGCGCAGCAGGGCAGCCGGATCGCCGCTACTCCCCCACCAGATAACCGCCAGATAGACCACAGCCGGACAGGCCATTCCAGCCAAGGCCGCCACCACTGGCAAGCGCCGCTGGCGGGGATGCGCCAATTCGCCGATCAGGGCCTCGCGTTTAATCTCCAGCCCGACAGTAAAGAAAAACACCGCCATCAAAGTTTGGTCAACCCAGCTATGCAGCGTGGGCAATGCGGCAATCGGCGTCCAGCGCCATACGCCATGCCACAGATGATGCATGGCATCATGGGCATTGGAATTGGCCAAGCCCATCGCCAATATTGCCGCCGCCATCAGCAACAGCCCGGCACCGGCATCGCCATGCAGGATATATTGCAATTTTGACGCCATGTGATTGAAGCGACGAATGGAGGCAGAGGCGGGATGCATGGCACGTCATAACCACTAAGCGCATTGCATTCCAAGATATTATTAGTTAGGTCTAATTACATAGTGTAGCACTTGAGGGGGTCGAGAGTAGCTGCACAAGGGGATGCGTGTTGGGTGAATCGCCCGTATTTTGGTTGCAAATGCTGGAACGTGAGCTGCTGTTGTTCGCGCTGTTCTGGTTCATAATCGGCATGGTGGATGAATTGGCGATGGATGCCGCCTATGCTTGGTTGCGGTTGCGGGGCCGGATACACACTGCCAAATTGCCGCCCATGACCTCGGAAAAACCGCTGTCAGGTCAGATGGCGGTATTTGTCCCCGCGTGGAGCGAAGCCGAGGTGATCGGCACCACCATCACCCATATGTTGCAGGTCTGGTTGCAAAAAAATTACCGGATTTATGTCGGATGTTACCGCAATGATGCGCCCACCGTGCTGGCCGCGATGGCGGGGGCGGGGCTTGATTCGCGGCTGCGGCTGGTGATCCATGATTGTCATGGCCCGACGACCAAAGCCGATTGTCTCAACCGCCTGTATCAGGCGCTGATCGTCGATGAACGGCGTTCGGGGCAGCGGTTTCGGGCGATCATGCTGCATGATGCCGAAGATATGGTGCATCCGCTGGGTTTGGCGGTGATCGACAGCGCGCTGGATAGTGCTGATTTTGTCCAACTGCCGGTGCGGCCCGAACCGGCCAAAGCCTCACGGTGGATCGCCGGACATTATGGCGATGAATTTACCGAAGCCCATGCCAAAGCCTTGGTCGTGCGCGATGCCTTGGGTGCGGCCCTGCCGGCGGCGGGGGTCGGCTGCGGCATAGGCCGCGATATGCTTGATAAATTAGAAAAAATTCGCCGTAACGAAGGTGGCTCGGGGCCATTTGCGGCGGAATGTTTGACCGAGGATTATGAGCTGGGCCTGTTGGTCGCGCGCAGCGGCGGGCAGGGGCGCTTTTTGCGCCTACGCGATGCCCAAGGCGCGCTGATCGCCACCCGCAGCCTGTTTCCCACCACTCTGCCCGAAGCGGTGCGGCAAAAAACCCGCTGGATTCATGGTATTGCCTTGCAAGGTTGGGATCGGATGGGCTGGTCATCGCGGCCGTTGGAATTGTGGATGGTGCTGCGTGATCGGCGCGGGCCGCTGACGGCGCTGGTGTTGGCGGTGGCCTATCTGTTGCTGCTGGTCGAAACGATATTGGCTTGGCTGACCAGTCAGGGCCATGCGGCAATGCTGCAAACCCTGCCAGAACGCATGGCGCATCAATCGCCATTTCTCCATGGGATGATGGTCATCAGCACCATCGGTTTGGTCTGGCGGGCGGTGATGCGTTTTACCTTTACCCTGCGTGAATATGGTTTTGCCGAGGCTTTGCGCTCGGTTCTGCGGATTCCTTTGGCCAATATCATTGCGATTATGGCGGGGCGACGGGCTTTTGCCGCCTATTTGCGCACCCTGGCGGGCGGCGATGTTATCTGGGAAAAGACCCAGCACCGCTTTCATCCGGCCCATCCCGAATTGGCCCGCATACCGGCCACAGTCGCCGCCGGAGATGGGCGATGAGCGTGGATCATATGCGCAAAATCACGCGGCGGCGCGGTGAACCGGCCATGGCTTTGCTGCTGTTATTGGGCGGTTGGGCAGCGGCGCGGGCTGCCTTGTGGGAGCCTTTGGCGCATGTGATGGATAATGCCAGCCAGATTTTGCCACGAATGATCTTGGCAAAGGCACCGACAAACCAGAAAACGCCCCCATCTGCGGCGCAAAAATACCCCAGCTTTGCTTGGACTGATCGGCGCAAAACCCAGCCATTGTCGATAATATCATCTGCGGCAGAGGTTCTGCCGAAACCCACAACCCAATTGGCCATGCTGTTACCGCAAAACCCTGCACAACCCACGGCCCCTCGCAGTCCCATGGCCATGGCCGGGGCGCATCAGATGTTATGGATGGCGGCAATGGGCAATTTGCCCCTGCCTGATGGATTGTTGCGCGATGGTCATATAGCTTTGCCAGAAAATGCTGCTTTGCAATCTGCGGCTGGGGCGCAAAATGGTGCTCCCGTTGCAAATAGGATGCTGTTGGTTCCGGTGCAAAAACCACCACCCCTATCGCGGCGCTGGTCGGCGGATGGCTGGCTCCTATGGCGCGAAGGCAGTGCAGGAGCAGGCTTGGCTGCGGCTGGCATTCCCAGCTATGGGGCCAGCCAAATGGGCGCAGTGCTGCGCTATCGGCTGACACGCGGTGGGCCACTGGCCCCCACTGCCTATCTGCGCGGCTCGGCGGCCCTGAACGGATTTGGCAATGGCTTGGGTAATGGATCGGGCGAAAAAGGCGTGGCGTTGGGGCTGTCACTGCGGCCCATGAAATCGCTGCCATTGGTGCTGGCGATCGAGGGCCGGGTCGATCATTTTGCCACTGGCGGCAATTATCTGCGGCCAGCGGCGATGGTGGTCTCGGCGGTGAACCCGATCAATCTGCCGCTGCACAGCCGCGCCGAAATATACGCACAGGCCGGTTATGTCGGGGGGGGTAATGCGGGCAGTATGGCGGCCACCGCTTTTGCCGATGGCCAATTGCGCGTCGATCACCGGATTGATCGCAACGGTCGCGGCGAATTGCGCGCGGGTCTTGGCCTGTGGGGCGGGGCGCAACGCGGCACCGCACGGTTGGATATTGGCCCCACCGCAACCATCGCCATATCGGGAAATGGTTCGGCTTCGGCGCGGGTGGCGGTCGATTACCGCTTTCGGCTGGCGGGCAATGCCGCACCAACATCGGGCGCAGCAATAACGCTGTCGGCGGGGTTCTGAGCGATTCGAAAATCGCGGTAATCATAAAAACTAGAATTGTTCCAACTCTAGGGGTTTTAACCAAGCCCTCACTGGGTTACTCTGCCCCCAACAATGGACGTCTATCTCCCTATCGCCAATTTATCGGTCAATGGTCTGGTCATCGTGCTGCTTGGCGCGCTGACCGGCATTTTGTCGGGCATGTTTGGCGTGGGCGGTGGATTTTTGACTACACCTCTGCTGATATTCTACGGCGTCCCCCCCACCGTGGCGGCGGCTTCGGCGGCCAGCCAAGTCACCGGCGCCAGCGTGTCGGGGGTCTTTGCTCATAGCAAACGCGGCGGGGTGGATTATCAAATGGGCGGGGTGCTGGTCGCGGGCGGGGTGCTGGGCACCGGCATCGGCGCGATTCTGTTCCGGATTTTGCAACAATGGGGGCAAATTGATACGGTTATCAACCTGCTCTATGTGGTATTGCTGGGTGGGATCGGCGCATTGATGGCCCAAGAAAGCATCCAATCCTTAGCCGTGATGCGCGGCGGCGTGGCCAAACCGGCGCGCAAACGGCGGCATCATCCGCTGGTCGCCAATCTGCCGCTGCGCTGGCGCTTTTATCGCTCTGGCCTGTATATTTCCCCCTTGGCGCCGCTGTTATTGGGCATGA
>JBEAOQ010000171.1:0-7352 GCA_041164845.1 Pseudomonadota bacterium
AAAGCTGATTTCGCCGACATGGCCTTTAATGCTGGTGTTGAGAGTGATGGTCATGGCCAATAAATTCCTATTTTAATCCAAGATAAAATTGATTTTTTCTTGGGGGCTTTTTGCCCCCAAACCCCCCTTAAATTTGTCATTGCATGTGGGGGCAACGGCACAGCCAAATTACGCCATCCGATTGTTGAACGACGTAAAACATTACTGGGGTGCAGGGACATAAAGCCCCTGCAATTTTTCTATTTTCTTGTCCATTATCCCCAAAAACTATTGCTTGCCACCCCCTTCACCTCGCCCCGCTTTGCGCCTAACAGGGCCTATGCCAGAGCTTCCCGAAGTTGAAACCACCATTCGCGGCTTGGCGCTTTATTTGGATGGGGCGCAAATTGCCCGTGTTCAACTGAACCGCGCCAATTTACGCCGTCCTTTCCCGCTTGATTTGGTGCAAACACTTACCGGCGCGCATATAACTGGCCTGTCGCGGCGGGCGAAATATGGCCTGATTCACACCAATCGCGGGCGGGTGATGGTGTTTCATTTGGGCATGTCGGGGCGTTGGCGTTGCGAGCCTGAGGCACCAGAAAAACACGATCATCTGGTGTTGGAAACCACCGCCGGGCATATTTTGGCGCTGAATGATCCGCGCCGTTTTGGCTCGGTCGATTTGGTCGATGCGGCGGCAATTTCCGCATGGCCTCCCTTTGCTGCATTGGGGCCAGAACCATTGGGCGATGAATTTACCAACCTCCATCTGGCCCAAGCCTTTGCCACGCGGGCGGCTCCGGTCAAACCTCTGCTGCTCGATCAGCGAATCGTCGCCGGGCTTGGCAATATCTATGTCTGCGAAGCCCTGCACCGCGCCAAAATTCGCCCCGATACCCCAGCCAATAGCCTCAAAAAATCCCAAATTGCGCGGCTCGTTCCGATCATCAAACAGGTTCTGACCGAAGCCATTGCTGCCGGCGGCTCGACGATCAAAGATTATGCCCAACCCAACGGTGATCTGGGCTATTTTGCCAAGGAATGGCGGGTCTATGGGCGGGAAGGTCAGCCATGTCGCTGCGGCGGAACCATCGCCCGCTTTACCCAAGGCGGACGCAGCACATTTTGGTGCGCCACTTGCCAGCGATAATCACTACACGCTTCCTTCAATCTGCTTGACCATTCCCCCTGCACTGGCTAAGGGCCGCGCTTTCGCATATTAGGCATGGGCTTGGGCTTAGGCTTAATTTGTGGATCAATATTCATTTTCACACATAATGGGCGGTGCCAAATCGCCCCATGAAGGACATTTATGGCCAATACGCCGCAAGCCAAAAAGCGCATCCGCCGCAATGATACCCGCGCCACGATCAATGGCAATCGCCTGTCACGCATCCGCACCTTTGTCAAAAAGGTCGAATCAGCGCTGGATGGCGGCGACAAGGCGGCGGCTTCGGCGGCCCTGTTGGCGGCTCAGCCCGAATTGGCACGCGGTGTGGCACGCGGCGTTTTGCACAAGAACACCGCCAGCCGGAAAATTTCGCGCCTGACCAAACGGGTTGCCGCGCTCTGATTCGCTGATCCCCGTATTTCTACGGGAGGCGATTCGCAGATTTTCGCAGCGATTTTGGCACGAATCTGGAACACAAAAATGCCAAGGGCCGGTGGGGGAAACCCGCCGGTCTTTTTTGTGTCAAACGCCCCTGCCAACCAGTGCTGCAATCCTTTGTTGAAAAACCACGCAATTGCCGCGATTCGCGATGGTGCCCCAGAAAATTTCTAATTTTTTCATATAATTATCAAAAACCATTGATTTTCTGCGGCCCTATCAGTGTCAAGCGTCTTTATTTCACTTTATTTGCAATTCCCGCCTTGCTCTCTCCCCCATTCCCCTCTCTAAGTTATCCACCGTTTCAGCAATGCAGACGGTGGATCACAAATTAAGACGGCACCTCTCACGCCATCTCGCACGGGGCTTCATGCTTCTGCGTCGGGGTCAGTGCTGGCTAATGATTTGCATAATTTTGAAAGTCGGGGACACTAGGGTGGCATCTTCTATATCACACGAAGCAACGGCAGTGCCGGAGCCTGATTTTCCCAACCCTTCAGCCCCACAAAACCGCGTGAAATCCGATCAGCATCGCACCAATCCGCTCAAGGCCAATCCGCTCAAAGCCAATCCGCTCAAAGAAGGCGAAGACCCAGACGCGGTCGATCTGGCCGCCGATTGGTCCGACATCAGCCAGGGCCTACGCAAAGATTTGGGCCAACAACTCTTCAGCCAATGGATTCGCCCGATCCAACTGGGCCGATTCTGCAAAGAAACCGGCACGCTGGATCTGTTTCTCCCCACCGAATTTTCGGCAAATTGGGTCAGTGACCGATTCGCCGACCGTCTGTCTTTGGCTTGGAAAATCGCCCGTTCAGAAGTCCGCCACGTCCGCATATCGGTGCATCCGGGCCGCCGCAATATGCCCGATCTGCGGCTCAACCCATCGGGCAATTACCGACGTGGCGCGGGTCAATCGGCGCATCCGCAACATGCCCATGCCGGAATTTCTGCTGCTGATCTTGGCCCGATCGGCAATGATACCATCGGCATGGCCTCGATCGGGCTTGACCCATCCTTGACCTTTGCCAGCTTTGTTACCGGCGCCGGTAATGTCCTCGGCTGCAATGCGGCGCAGCGGATGGCGGCACTCGAAAAACCGCAATTCTCGCCGCTTTATCTCAAAGCGGCAACGGGGCAAGGCAAAACCCATTTGCTCCATGCCATTGGCCATGCCTATCTCTTGGCCCACCCCCGCGCCCGCATTTTCTATTGCAGCGCCGAACGCTTCATGGTCGAATTTGTCCAAGCCTTGCGGCAAAATCAGATGCTCGAATTCAAATCACGCTTGCGCGGGTTTGATCTGCTGCTGGTCGACGACATCCAATTCATCATCGGCAAAGCCTCAGCCCAAGAAGAGCTGCTCTACACCATCGACGCCCTGCTGAATGAGGGAAAAAGGTTGGTTTTCGCCGCCGACCGCGCGCCACAAGCGCTTGATGGTGTTGAACAACGCCTGCTGTCGCGCCTCTCGATGGGCCTTGTCGCCGACATCCAACCCGCCGATATTGATCTGCGCCGCTTGATCCTCGAAGCTCGGCTTGCCCGTTTCTCATCCCCCACCGAAGTGCCGGGTGATGTCATCGAATTCCTCGCCCGCACCATCAACCGCAATGTCCGCGAATTGGTTGGCGGCCTCAACAAACTGATCGCCTATGCCCAGCTCACCGGCCAAGCTGTCTCGCTGCAACTGGCCGAAGAACAACTGACCGACATCCTCTCGGCCAACCGCAAACGCATCACCATCGACGAGATTCAACGCACCGTCTGCCAATTCTACCGCGTTGACCGCACCGAAATGGCCTCCAAACGCCGCGCCCGCGCCGTGGTTCGCCCGCGCCAAGTGGCGATGTATCTGGCCAAAGTCCTGACCCCACGCAGCTATCCCGAAATCGGGCGCAAATTCGGCGGGCGCGATCATTCCACCGTCATCCACGCCGTCCGCCTAATCGAAGATTTGCGCCTGCGCGATGCCGATATGGACGGCGACGTGCGCAGCTTGCTGCGGCAATTGGAGAGTTAAACCGCTCCGTCATTGCGAGCGTAGCGACGCAATCCATCACCAACTGGATGCGTGTCGGCAAAAGCTATAAAACCAAAAAAGCTCATTTTCTGGTTCATTATGTATATTTTTTGCAGGGGCTTTATGCCCCTGCACCCCCATAATTTTTGTGGCTTGCGACCGCAATTGTTGCATTTCCACGCGACCCGAAATATTTATGGGGGGTCTGGAGGCAAAAAGCCCCCAGATAATTGTTTTTCTGAATTCCCCTCGGTTCATTCCCGTTCTACACCGCCTCCTATGTCACTCCCCCCACATCGCCTTGCCCGTTTTGCCCGCCATATTGTTCTGCCTGAGATCGGCGGCGCGGGGCAGGTGGCTTTGGCTGGGGCGCATGTTGTATTGATCGGCTGCGGCGGTATTGGCTCGCCCGCCTTGCAATATTTAGCGGCGGCGGGTGTGGGCAATATCACCCTGATTGACGATGATGTAGTCGAAGCCAGCAATCTTCAGCGCCAGACAATATTTGCCGAGGCCGACATCGGCAGACCCAAAGCTGAGGCTGCGGCAGAATGGCTGCGGCGTTTTGATGGTGCCATCAAGGTTCACGCCGTGGTCGGGAGGATTGGCGGGGAAACCGCGCCGCAATTCCTTGATGGCGCAGACCTTGTGCTAGATGGCTGTGACAATTTCATGACGCGGCTGGCGGTATCGGATGCCTGTGTGCAGCTCGGCATCCCGCTGACCAGCGCGGCGGTGGGCCGGTTTCAAGGACAAGTGGCCAATTTTGCCGGACATTTGCCCGACCAATCCTGCTATCGCTGTTTTGTCGGTGATGCCTTCGATGCCGAGGATTGTGACAGCTGCGCGGCGGATGGTGTGCTGGGTGCATTTGTCGGGATGGTCGGCAGCATGGCGGCAATGGCGGCGATCCGCGTATTGCTGACCGGCCATGCCGCATTGGGCGATCCGCAATGGGGGAAATTGCAGGTGATTGATGGGCTGGCCCCATCCATGCGAACCATGCATATTGCCAAAGACCCAAGTTGCACGGCATGTGGCAAGTATTAGGAATGAATATGACACGAATCGGCATCATCGGCAGCGCAGGGCGCATGGGTTTGGAATTGGCGCAGGCGATCACCGCTGCGGGCTACAGCCATTCAGGCGGCATAGATGCCGGCGGTGATCCCGTGGCATTGGCGCGATCCAGCGACGTGCTGGTCGATTTTTCCTCACCCCATGCTCTCGAAGCCAATCTTGATGCGGCGATAGCTGCGGGCGTCCCCATCGTCATCGGCACCACCGGACTGGAAGAACGCCACCATTGGCTGATCGACCAAGCGGCGGACAAAATCGCTGTCCTGCAAACCGGCAATACCTCGCTTGGCGTCAATATGCTGGCCCATCTGGTGCGCGAAGCGGCGGCGCGGCTGGGTGATGATTGGGACATCGAAATCGTCGAAACCCACCACCGCCGCAAAGTCGATGCGCCATCGGGCACCGCGCTGCTGCTGGGCGAAGCAGCGGCCAAGGGGCGCGGGATTAGGCTGGACGGCAACAAGATAAGCGGCCGCGATGGCATCACCGGCACCCGCGAATCAGGCACCATCGGCTTTGCCGCGTTGCGCGGGGGCAGCGTGGCCGGCGATCACAGCGTGTATTTTCTCGCCGATGATGAACGCATAACCCTGTCACACCTCGCCGAAAACAGGGGCATATTCGCGCGCGGCGCGGTCAAAGCGGCGGCTTGGCTGGTCGGGCAATCGGCTGGCCGCTATGGCATGGGTGAGGTTCTGGGCATTTGAAAAAGGCGGATATTTTCGAATTTTTCCGCCGCCTCGCCGAGGCAAATCCCGCGCCCGAAACCGAGCTGGCCTATGGCAACACCTATCAATTGCTGGTGGCCGTGGTGCTCTCCGCCCAATCCACCGATGTCGGGGTCAACAAAGCGACCAAGGCGCTGTTCGCAACTGTGACCACCCCCGCCCAAATGGTGGCGCTTGGGGAAACCGCGCTCAAAACCCACATTAAAACCATCGGCCTGTTCAACACCAAGGCGAAAAATGTCATCGCCCTGTCTGAAATCCTCTTGCGCGATCATGGTGGTATTGTGCCCGCCAACCGCGACACCCTCACCACCCTGCCCGGCGTGGGCCGCAAAACCGCCAATGTGGTGATGAATTGTGCCTTTGGCGCGGAAACTTTCGCGGTAGACACCCATATCTTCCGCCTTGGCAACCGCACCGGACTGGCCAAAGGCAAAAATGTCGATGCCGTCGAACAGGCCTTGGACAAGCGCGTTCCTGCCCCCTTCCGCGTCGGCGCACACCACTGGTTGATCCTGCACGGCCGCTATATTTGCAAAGCCCGCAAACCCGAATGCTGGCGCTGTCCGGTGATGGATTTATGCGGGTTTAAGGATAAAAGCGCGCCTTAACCCCGCTCCAAATCCAACCCATGCTTGCCATGTTCCGCAGTATCCCCTGGCGCATGGTAGCTTTCCGCATCGGCATCTTCCGGCACTTCCAGCATTCCCTCGCTTTGGGTAATCACCGCCGTCGCCACGGCATTGCCGACGATATTGGTGGCGGAGCGGCCCATGTCCAAAAATGTGTCGATACCCAGCAACAGGGCAATCCCTTCGACCGGCAGATGGAATTGCGACAGGGTGGCGGCGATAACCACCAGACTGGCGCGTGGCACCCCCGCAATCCCTTTTGAGCTGACCATCAAGGTTAGCAGCATCAAAATCTGCGTGCCAAAATCCAGATGAATGCCATAGGCTTGGGCGATAAACAGCGTCGCAAAGCTCATATACATCATCGAGCCATCGAGATTAAAACTATAGCCCAGCGGCAGGATAAAGCCCGAAATCCGGCGCGGCACCCCGAACCGATCCAGCTGTTCAAACAGGCGCGGCAGACCGGCTTCGGATGATGCGGTCGAGAAAGTAATCAACACCGGCTGGCGAATATAGCGGATTAAAGTGATGATTTTGCCGCGCAAAAATACAGCGCCAATCCCCAGCAATATCGCCCATAGCAGCAGCAAAGCGCCATAAAATTCGCCGACCAACACGCCATAGGTGATGAGAATGCTCAGCCCCTTGGTGGCGATTACCGAAGCCAAAGCACCAAACACCGCAAAAGGCGCAAAGCGCATGACATAATTGGTAATTTGCAACATCAATTCGGCCAAAGCCTCGGCGGCGCGCACCAATGGCTCCCCGCGTTGGCCTATCGCGGTCAGGGCCACACCAGCAAACAGCGAGAACACCAAAATTTGCAGAATATTGTTCTGCGCCATCGCATCAAAGGCCGATGACGGGAAAATTTCCAAGACAAAATGCCGCAAGGACAGGTCTTTCACCGCCAAATCGCCGACCGTTGCCGCTGCTTTCAGCTCCAGCCCCACGCCGGGCTGCAACAGATTGACCAGCACCATCCCCAGCCCCAGCGAAATCAGACTGGCCGTAATAAACCAGCCGAGCGCCTTGCCGCCAATCCGTCCCAGCGCCGCGCTATCGCCCATGCCGGCAATGCCGGTGACAATCGTAGCCAGCACCAAGGGCGCGATTATCATTTTGATAAGTTTAAGAAATACATCCGGCAGCAATTTCAAATAATCGGCAATAGCCACCAGCGTAGGATCGCCCGCCGGATAGGCTTGGTTCAAGGCAAAACCGACAATTATTCCTAAAACCATGCCCAGCATAATGAAACGGGTGAGTTTTTTCGCCATAAATTACCCCTTCAG
>JBEAOQ010000172.1:0-2723 GCA_041164845.1 Pseudomonadota bacterium
GCGAAAATCTGGCCGGTGAGGTCATGCAGAAAGGCGCTGAAAGCCACCAGATTGATATTGACCGCCAGCAGGATCAGCTCAATCGCCATCAGGATGACGATGATATTTTTGCGGTTGAGAAAAATACCCAGCACGCCAAGGGTAAACAGAATGGCGCTAACCACTACGTAATGTTCAATAGAAATCATTGCGGAAATCATAGGGTTACTCCCTTGCCGACTTCGGGCGAGGTATTGCGGGTGGCATCCTCTGGGCGGCGTTGCACTTGGCTGCTGATGTTTTGGCCGCGTGTGCCGCTGCGGGTCCGATGGGTCAGGACAATCGCCCCGATCATCGCCACCAACAGGATAACTCCCGATGCTTCGAACAGGAACAGATAGCGGGTGTAGAGCAATGCGCCGATGGCGGCAGTATTGCTTAACCTCGCCACAGCCGCGCCGCTGGGGTCAGCAGCCACGCCCAATTTCAACGCGCCGATATGTTGTGCACCCAAGCCGAAAACCAATTCCGCCAGCAAAATCAGCGCGATCAGCAGTCCCAGTGGGACATTTTTCATAAATCCGGCGCGTAATGTGGCAAAATCAATATCCAACATCATCACCACAAACAGGAACAACACCGCCACCGCACCGACATAAACAATGACCAGCAGCATGGCGATAAATTCCGCGCCGACCAGCACCATCAGGCCCGCCGCGTTGAAAAAAGCCAAGATCAGCCACAGCACCGAATGCACCGGATTGCGGGCCAAGATGGTTACGCAGCCAGACAGGATCACCAGCGCGGCGAAGAGATAAAAGGCGAGAAGTTGGATCATGTCAGCAGCCCCTAGCGATAGGGCGCATCGGCGGCAAGGTTTGCGGCAATCGCCCGCTCCCACTTATCGCCGTTGGCCAGAAGTTTTGCCTTGTCATAGAGCAATTCTTCGCGTGTTTCGGTGGCATATTCGAAATTTGGCCCCTCGACCACGGCATCAACCGGACAGGCTTCTTGGCAGAAACCACAGAAGATACATTTGGTCATATCGATGTCATAACGGGTGGTGCGGCGGCTGCCGTCCTCACGCGGTTCGGCTTCAATAGTGATGGCTTGGGCAGGGCAAACCGCCTCGCACAATTTACACGCGATGCAACGTTCTTCACCATTGGCATAGCGGCGCAGCGCATGTTCGCCGCGAAAACGCGGGGACAGCGGGTTTTTCTCATAGGGATAGTTGATCGTCGCCTTGGGCTTGAAAAAATATTTCAGCGTCAGCCAATGGGCTTTGACGAATTCCCACAGGGTGAATGATTTGATGAGGTGGGTGATAGTGGTCATGCGACTACTTCCAATTCGTCATTGCGAGGAGCGCAGTGACGGCGAGGGTGGTGAGATGGGCAATGGGGATAGTCATGCGAAATGTCCTGTGGCCATCAGATAGCCGCTAATAATGACGACGAACAGCAGCGACAGCGGCAGGAAGATTTTCCAGCCCAACCGCATCAGTTGGTCATAGCGGTAACGCGGCACGGTGGCTTTAACCCAGCTGAAGATAAAGAAAAAGAACAGAATTTTACCAAATAGCCAGACGAAACCATTGATCTTATACAGAATGGGAATATCCAACGGCGGCAAATATCCACCCCAGAACAGCACCGCATTCAGCGTGCACATCAGCAACACAGTGGCATATTCGCCCAGCCAATAGAGCGCGAAGCTCATGCTCGAATATTCGGTTTGATAGCCAGCAACCAGCTCGCTTTCGGCCTCGGTCAAGTCAAACGGGGCGCGCGCGGTTTCGGCCAAGCCTGAAATCAGAAACACCACCCACATCGGAAACAGCAGCGGATTGGCGACAAAACCATTGATGATCCAAACATGATGCTTTTGCGCCTGAACAATGGCGTTCAGGTTGAAACTATCCGCCCATAACACCACGCAAATCAGGATAAAACCGATGGAAACTTCATAGGAAATCATCTGGGCAGCGGCGCGCATTGCGCTGAAAAACGGGTATTTTGAATTGGAAGACCAACCCGCAATCACCACCCCGTAAACCCCCAAGGACGAAATGGCGAGGATGTAGAGCAGCCCGACATTGATGTCGGCCAAAATCGCCCCGGAATTAAACGGGATCACCGCCCAAGCCAGCAGCGCCACGGTAAAGGTGATGATCGGCGCGATCAGGAACAGGGCTTTGTTGGCCGCACTGGGGATGATCGTCTCTTGCAGAAACACCTTCAAACCATCGGCGAATGATTGCAGCAGGCCAAACGGCCCGACCACATTTGGCCCGCGCCGCAGTGCCATCGCCGCCCAGATTTTGCGGTCGGCATAAATAATCATCGCCACGCCCAGCATCAGCGGCAGCGCGATGAGCAAAATGCCGCAGATGGTGGCCAGCAGCCAAGCGGCTTCAAAGGACATGCCGAGTTGGAGTTGGAAGAAGGGGGTCATGGGTTAATTCCTCCCCAGCATGGGGAGGTGGCAGACGCGAAGCGGCTGACGGAGGGGTAGCCCCACCCGCCAAGGTTTGCATATGGGGCTGCCCCTCCACCACTTCGTGGTTCCCCTCCCTCCCCGCCTTCGCGGGGACAGGCTGGGAAGGAATTTTGGTTCGTGGTCATTCCGCAGCCTCCGCATATTCAGCCCCATGCAGCAATTCCGCCGAGCATTGTTGCATCGTCGCGCTGGCGCGGGCAATGGCGTTGGTCAGGTAGAAATCTGTGATCGGATAGGCAATC
>JBEAOQ010000173.1:0-7946 GCA_041164845.1 Pseudomonadota bacterium
GCACCGATATTGGCGATGCGGTTGAGTGGCAAAGGCGCGAACGCGCATCATGGACCCGCCCTTGGGATTTCGATTACGAAGAGGTTCGCGCGGAGTTTCCCGATCTGTTTGATGATGAGGATGATCGCGAGCACGCCATACATAAGGCTTGGCAAGCCGAACAGGCTGCCAAGGGTGGGATTGATCGCCCGTGAACGGTTGGTCATTCGATAGCAATATTGTCATAGATGCTTTGCGCGGTTTTGACCAAGCGCGCATCGAGCTGGAACGCGCCAATGCAGCGGGCAATGGGCTGTGGATCAGCCGGATGGTCTGGGTTGAAGTGATGTCAAAAGGTGCGGGCGAAGCATTGCACCGCGCAGAAAATTTTCTAAACGGGTTTCAAATTGACGAGATTGATGCTGAGATTGGGATACGCGCCGCATCGCTTCGCCGAGATCGCCCAAGGTTAAAAGCTCCAGATGCGATAATACTCGCAACCGCCTTAATTCATGGCAGAACCCTTGTTACACGAAATACAAAGGATTTTCCGGCAGAGATGCTTGGAGTGCGAATCCCATATCAAATTTGAATCAAAGGACGGCCCAAAATATGTGCGGAATTATCGGCATTGTCGGCAAAGAAGATGTAGCGGACCGTTTGGTCGATGGGCTGCGGCGGATGGAATATCGCGGTTATGACAGCGCCGGTGTCTGCATGATTGAGGGCGGCGAATTGGTGCGGCGGCGGGCGCCGGGGAAATTGTTGAATTTGGTCAAGGAATTGGCGGTCAATCCTGCGCCTGGATCGGTGGGCATTGCCCATACCCGCTGGGCCACCCACGGCGCGCCAACGGCGGCCAATGCCCATCCGCATGCCACCGCCGAGCTGGCTTTGGTGCATAATGGTATTATCGAAAATTTCCGCCAATTGCGCGATGAACTGACCGGACAGGGCCGGAGCTTTGAAAGCGAGACCGATACCGAAGTGGTTGCGCATTTGATTTCACGCAATGTCGAGGCGGGGATGTCACCGCAGGATGCGGTGAAAGCGGCGCTGCCGCAATTGCGCGGGGCATTTGCTTTGGCCATCGCGTTCAAACGGTTCCCTGATATGCTAATTGGGGCGCGGCTGGGTTCGCCTTTGGTGGTGGGTTATGGTGATGGCGAGACCTATTTGGGTTCGGATGCTTTGGCTTTGGCACCTTTGACCCAGAAAATCACCTATTTGGACGAAGGTGATTGGGTGATTATCACCCGCGATGGGGCGGAAATTTTTGACAAGGATAACAATCCGGTAAAACGTGCGGTGGTCGCTTCGGGGGCATCGGCGGCAGCGATTGAAAAGGGCAATTATCGCCATTTCATGCTCAAGGAAATTTATGAGCAGCCCACGGTGGTGGCGCAAACTTTGCGCAGCTATATCCGCCATGTCGATCAGAGTGTGGCCTTGCCGCAGATTGATTTTGATCTGTCCAGCATCAAACGCATCACGATTGTCGCTTGTGGCACCAGCTATTACGCGGGATTGGTCGCGAAATATTGGATTGAACAATATGCCCGCCTGCCGGTGGATATAGATGTGGCGTCGGAATTCCGCTATCGCGATCCAGTGTTAGAAGCCGGCGGATTGGCGCTGTTTATTTCGCAAAGCGGCGAGACGGCGGATACTTTGGCGGCGCTGCGCCATTGCAAGGCGGCGGGGCAAACCATTGGTGTGGTGGTCAATGTGCCGACCAGCAGCATGGCGCGTGAGGCGGATTTGTTGTTGCCCAGTCATGCCGGGCCGGAAATTGGGGTGGCTTCGACCAAGGCGTTCACCTGCCAGCTGGCGGTATTGGCGGCTTTGGCTGCGCATTTGGCGGTGAAACGCGGGCGGATGAGCCGCGAGGAAGAGCGGTCTTTGGTTGAGCAATTGCTGGAAACACCGGCGATGTTGAACGAAGCACTAAGCCATGATGATGAAATTGCCGCCATGGCGCATTTGATCGCACCGGCGCGTGATGTGCTGTATCTGGGGCGTGGGCAGGATTTCCCACTGGCGCTGGAGGGCGCGCTGAAATTGAAGGAAATCAGCTATATTCATGCCGAGGGCTATGCGTCTGGCGAGATGAAGCATGGGCCGATTGCTTTGATTGATGAGGCGGTGCCGGTGATTGTTTTGGCGCCATCGGGGCCATTATTCGAAAAAACCGTGTCCAATATGCAAGAAGTGCGGGCGCGCGGCGGCAAGGTGGTGCTGATTTCCGATGCCGAAGGCATTGCCGAAGCCGGTGAGGGCTGTTTGGCGACGATTGAAATGCCCAAAGTGCATCCGCTGATTGCGCCGATGGTCTATGCGGTGCCGGTGCAGCTGCTAGCCTATCATGTTGCTTGTGTGAAGGGCACCGATGTTGACCAGCCGCGCAATCTGGCGAAATCGGTGACGGTGGAATAAGTGAATGTAAGCGTAAAATTTTGTGGGTCGATTGGCCATGCATTTCGGGATTTTTGATCTAAATTATTCAATAAAATAGATATTTTTTCCGTTTGGCCGTTAACCAAAAATCGCTTTTTCTTGGCAAGATTTACGAGCTGATAAGCATTACTCACTAGAAGGGTGGGTGATGAGTGAGCGCCCCCAAAATACCAATCCGACAAGAGATATCTCGGCGCGTGAAGTGCTGGGCCTTTCCGGGAGCGCCGGAGAGGATTGGGCGCGGCTGCGGGCGTTGCAATTTGACAGTGCGGGCCAGACCACCCATTTCCGACTTTTGAGCCATGCCATTGCCGCATTTGCGGTGCTTTGGCTCTATCGTTCGGCTACCAATATCTATGCTATTTCGGCGTGGATGGTAATTTTGGCTGCAACTTTGCTCTATTGTCGCAAAACCGACTCGCTGTTGAATCGCGGCGAGCGGCGCAGGATAAACCGCGATGATTTTTGGCGGCAAACCGCTGGCGGGTTTATCTTGGCGCTGGTTTGGACGACGCCCGTGGTATTTTTGGTGCAACATGGCAGCCCCGATGCAAGGCTCGAACTTTGGACCATTCAGGCGTTGTTGTTGATGATTTCGGCGGTGGTCATTCCATCGGTGCCATTGGCGACGCTGATCTTTGCGGTGATTGTCGGCGGCGCAAATGTCGCCAGCCTGTATTTGGGCGGTAATGTCATCATGGCGATGATTGCCGCTCTATTTAATGCCGCGATCTTCTTTGGCACGATTGAAACGTCACGCAATTTCTTGCTGTCACGCTTGGCCGAGGCGGGCGTGGCCGAAAGCAAAGAAGTGGTGTCGTTGCTGCTGCGCGAATATGAAGAGGGCGATGCGGATTGGCTGTGGGAAACCGATACCAAACGCCGCATCCGAGGCGTTAGCCGGAGATTTGCCTTTTCGTTGGGGATGGAGCCCAATGAAATTGATGGGCAAAGCCTGGTGCAAATGATTGCTGGGCCATCTTGGGAAACCGGACATTTTCATGCCAGCCTGCATGATTTGGTGGAACGGATGAAGCGCCGCGAGCTGTTTTCCAATCTGTTGGTGCGGGTGACGGTCAAGGGTGAGCAACGCTGGTGGGAGCTGTCGGGCACCCCGCGTTTTGATGAAAGCGGCGCATTTGCGGGCTTTCGCGGGGTGGGGTCGGATGTGACCCAGCAACGCGAAAGCAGCGACAAAATTGCCTATATGGCGCGGTATGATACGCTGACCGGCTTGCCCAACCGGATGATGCTGACCGAAGCCAGCACCGAGGCGCTGCGCTATTCGGAACAATGGCGCACGCGCTGTGCCTTTTTGATGATAGATTTGGATCGGTTCAAGGCGGTTAATGATACGCTGGGCCATATTGTTGGCGATCAATTGCTGGCTTGTGTGTCAGACCGATTGAAATCGCTGATGAGCGAAAATGAGTTGTGTGGCAGGTTGGGCGGGGATGAATTTGCCATCGTGGTGCGCGATGCGTCAGATATTATGCGGGTGAACCATGTCGCGCAGGCAGTGATTGATCGCCTGTCGGAACCCTATACCGTTGATAATCATGTGCTCTATGTGGGGGCCAGTGTCGGTTCGGCGATTGGCCCACGTGATGGGTCAACGGTGGAAACCTTGATGCGCAATGCCGATTTGGCGCTGTATCAGGCCAAAGATGAGGGCGGCGGCGCCCATTGCACCTATGAACCCAGTATGCATGCCCAAGCCGATGAGCGGCGCAAGCTGGAGTTTTCGCTGCGCCATGCGCTGGAACGTAATGAATTAAAGCTGCATTTCCAGCCGGTTGTTGATGCTATCTCGGAAACGGTGTTGAGCTTTGAAGCCTTGCTGCGCTGGCAAAGTCCGGAACATGGGATGGTTAGCCCAGTTAAATTTGTACCGGTGGCCGAAGATACCCGCTTGATTGTGCCGATTGGCGAATGGGTGTTGCGCGAAGCCTGCAAAGAGGCGCTGAACTGGCCCAGCCACGTCAAGGTGGCGGTCAATGTGTCGGGTGAGCAGCTGCTCGATCCCAATTTGATTCCGTCGGTGGTCAGCGCTCTGTCGATTGCCGGTTTGCCAGCGCGGCGGTTAGAAATCGAAGTGACCGAGAGCATTTTTGTCCGCGATGCGACCACCGCCCGCGTGGCGCTGGAAAAGATTATGGCGCTGGGCTGTGGTGTGGCGCTGGATGATTTTGGCACCGGTTATTCGTCACTGGGCTATTTGCGCAAATTGCATTTCACCACCATCAAAGTGGACCGCAGCTTTGTGCAGGGGGCGGCGCAGGGCAGTCAGGAAAGCCTGGCGATTATCCGCGCCGTGGTGGCGATGGCCGATAGTTTGGAAATGTCTACCACCGCCGAAGGGGTGGAAACCGAGGAAGAATTGGCGCTGATCCGGCAGCTGGGCTGCAAGAAAATTCAAGGCTATTATTTTGGCCGTCCGATGACACCCGAAGACGCGTCGGGCTTGTTTCGGCGGGGGAATATGGCGGGGGGAATGGCGGGTTAGGGTTTACACCCCAACCAATCCGCGCACTACTGATTCAAACAGGGCGCGGCCATCGCTGCCGCCGTGGGCCGCTTCGATCATCCGTTCGGGATGCGGCATCATGCCCAGAACATTGCCCGAAGCATTGAGCACACCGGCGATATTCCGCGCCGAGCCATTGACCTCTTCCATATAGCGAAAGGCGACGCGGCCATCGCCTTCGAGCCTATCGAGCGTGGCGTCATCGGCAAAGAAATTGCCATCGTGGTGGGCGACGGGGATGCGGATGTCTTGGCCGGATGCGTAGCCGGAAGTGAATAAAGATTGGCTATTTTCGACTTTCAATGCGACCTCGCGGCAGACAAAGCGGATGCCGGCATTGCGCATCAACGCACCGGGCAGCAGGCCCGCTTCGGTCAACACCTGAAAGCCATTGCAGACGCCCAGCACCGGCACGCCGCGACTGGCCGCCGCAACCACGGCTTGCATAATTGGGCTGCGCGCCGCCATCGCCCCGCTGCGCAGATAATCGCCATAGGAAAAACCGCCGGGCAGGGCGATGAAATCCACGCCATCGGGCAGGGCGGCATCGCCATGCCAGACGCGGTGGACGGTGCCATCTGAAATTTGTTCAATTGCCACCGCCATATCGCGGTCGCAATTTGACCCCGGGAAGGTGATGACGGCGGCCCGAAAATGGCTCATGCCGCTACTCGCTCGATCCGGTAGTTTTCGATGACCATATTGGCGAGCAGTTGTTTGGCCATGTGATCCAGAGCATCGTCGGTGACGCTGGCATCCACTTCCAACTCGATCAACCGTCCAGCGCGGACATCGGATACGCCTTTGAAACCCAGTCCTTCGATCGCATGATGAATGGCGCGGCCTTGGGGATCCAAAACGCCATTTTTCAGGCTGACATATACGCGCACTTTCATGGGTGGGGCTTCCTATGTGAGATGAGAATCACCCGCCGCCTATGGCCGCAGTGGGGCTGTGGGGCAAGGGTTTTGCCGTGGCGGCGATGAAGGAATTTGCCACTGGCCAATATACTGGGCTTTGCTTATTCATTTGGAATGAGCGAGATTCACCGCAATTGTGGAGAGTATTATGAGCAGCATGGCCCAAAAATTACGCGCCTTGATAGCGGAAAATCAGCATTTTGTCGCGGCGGAAGCCTATAGCGCGCTGACTGGGCGGATTGTCGAGCAAGTGGGCTTCAAAGCGGCCTATATGGGCGGTCATGCGGCCAGCGCCTTTCATTATGCAGTGCCCGATAATGGCGTTTACAGCCAGGTTGAGCAGATTGAACAGGCAGGGCGGATTGCGGCGGCGATGGATATTCCGCTGATTGCCGATGCCGATACTCTGGGCGAAACTGTGGCTGATGCCTATCATTTTACCCGCCGATATGTGCGCGCAGGGGTCGCGGGGGTGCATGTCGAAGATGAGATGAACCCCAAACATTCGCGCTGGAAAAACGGGTTGTGCCGGATTGATGATATGCAGGCGCGGATTGATGCAGCGGTGCGGGCGCGGGGCGATTCGGGTTTTGTGATTATTGCCCGCTGCGATGAGATGTATGGTCAAGCACGCGGCGGCGGCGGCACCGGTTCGATTGATGAGGCTATCAAACGCGGCCGGGCCTATGCCGAGGCGGGGGCGGATGCTTTGGTCTATCCGATTGCAAGTCCCGACGCCCATGCGCAGATTGTGCCAGAGGTGGGAATTCCGGTCTGCACATTGGGGTTTGATCAGCCGAATACGGCGTTTACCCTGTCAACCGGATGGGGCTGGGTGGGCGCGGCGCAGCTGCATTTGGCGCGCGCCAAGGAATTGATGGCTACCGGCAGCGTGACAATGGATCATGTGTTGGAAGGCAAAGCTCAGCTGATTGAGCAGGATTTCTATGATGGTTTGATTGCCGAATGGGTGGCCAAAACGGGGCGTGAGGGACGGTAGATTTTGCGTTTGAATTGACACCCCCTCTCCCATTGACACCCTCTCCCCTAGCCCCTCCCCGAAACGCGAGGGGGATTATTGGCCTGGTTTTACCGCCGCTGGTTTTTCTTCGGGTAAGACGGTGACTTCAACTACGCCTTGGGTTGTCAGGTATTTTTTGGCTACGGTTTGAATATCGGCGGGAGTAACCGCCAAGAGTCGCTCTTTGGCTTTGACCTGTCGTTCCAACCGATCGGCCTCGCTTTGTGCTCTGGCCACCAATCCGGCCCAGCCATTGTTGGTTTTGAGCGAATTGTCCCAACCTTCGAGCAAAGGATTGCGGGCGCGGGTGATGAGATCGGCGCTGACGGGTGAATCGCGCAATTGGGCGATGGTTTCGAGCATGGCGGCGCGGGCTAGGGCGACATCTTTGACATCCACGGTGGCATTGATCGCAAATGTGCCATAGCCGCGATAGATCCGCGAGAGATCGCTGCGGGCGCCGGGAGAATAGGCTTTGCCCAATTTTTGCCGCAAGTTTTCCAGCGTTTCGATTTGGACGATAGCGCCGAGCAAGTTGAACATTTGTTTGGCCACGGGGTCGCTGTCATCGCGGGTGGCCCACGTCATGCGGATCAGGGCTTGGTCTGTGGGGCCAGTATGGCGAATGATGCGCGGGGTATGATCGGCGGTGAATTGTCGGCTGCGCTGTTCGGTATAAGGGCGGAAATTGGCTTCGCGTGGCGGCAATGCGCCAAAAGTTTTGGCCACGGCAGCAATGGCGGCGGTTTCATCCAGATCGCCGGTCAGGCCAATTTCCAGCGCGCCATGATCCAAACGATCCGCGATGTCGGTTTTTAATTTGGCGAAATTGAGGGTCTGGTAACTGGCAAGGCTTTGGGTGGTAAAACGCGGGTCATTGTCGGATAGAATCCCGCCCAATTCTGAACCCAAAGCCGCATTGGGGCTGGCGTGCATCTGGGCAAAATCACGGGTAATCGCTTGGGAAAATTGCAAGTCCCCCGCATGGCGATAACCAGGATCGGTAATTTGCGCGGCGGATAGAGTCAGTTGCAGCGGCAAA
>JBEAOQ010000174.1:0-4492 GCA_041164845.1 Pseudomonadota bacterium
ATTGATTACCCCCGCCGGAAAGCCCGCTTCTGCGGCCAATTCGCCAAAAATTGCGCCCATGCCAGGGGTATCGGGCGCGGGTTTCAAAATCACCGTGCAACCAGCCAATAGCGCGGCGACCATCTTGCCGATATTGACATAAAGCGGCACATTCCACGGGGTTATTGCGGCGACCACCCCCACCGCTTCATAAACCGCAATCCGGCTGTGGTTCATGCCAAATGCTTCGCGCACGCCATAATCACGCTCCCACTTCACTTGTGGAAACACGCGAATATAATCGTCCCATCCATCCAGCGCCATGTTCACATGGGCACGAAATACCGCACCTTGTGCTGCTCCAGCCTCATGCACGGCCAAATCCGCCAGACGGTCGCGGTTTTGTTCAAACAAGGCGCGGTATTTCACCACCAATTCCAACCGTTTGGCATGGTTGGTTGACCAATCACTGGCGTCAAATGCCCGCCGCGCCGCCACAATCGCCGCCTCGACATCCGCCGCCGTGGCATCGGCTGCCTGGCCTACCACTTGGCCAGTCCAAGGGCTGATAACATCAAATTTGCGACCGCCTGTGGCATCGCATAACTTGCCGTCAATAAACAATTTGGCTTCGGGTAATTGGGCCATAATATGGGCTTCCTCAATAGATTAGTAATTAAACGCGGCGATCGGCGCTAAGTGTTACCATCCCCACATGCAAATCAGCCGGCAAATTGACCACCGCATGGAACACATCCGTCGCCGAATTATAATGGGAAATCGGCCGCTCGATCAGCTTTAATCCCACCTCGGCATTGGCCATCGCAAAGGCCATCGACACCTCCCGTGGCCATGAGCTAGCGGTTTTGGTTTCATCCATCATTTGCCCCGCCCGCACCACAGTCACGCGGATGTTGTCGGCTTTCAGCTCATGTTGCCACATCTCCGACAGCATCTCGACCCCCTGTTTGGCGGCCGTATACAACCACAGCATCGGCATCTGCAAACGGACGGATTCGCTGGATAGATTGATAATATGCCCGCCCGTCTTGGCATCATCACTGCGCAGCAATGGCAACGCCGCCCGCGACACCAAGATCGGACCAACAAAATTGGTCATGGTCAAGGCCATAATCTGCGCATCGGTCGCATCAGCCAGCTTAAAAGGCACAAATACCGCCGCATTATTGATCAGAACGTCAATTTTCGGATGCACCGCAGCAATCTGGGCAAAGGCGGCATTAACCGAAGCCGCATCACCGACATCGCACAAAACCGCCATATGCGGCGCGCCCAGTTCGGCAACGACCGCCTCGACCTTGCTCCATGTCCGGCCCAGCAAAATCACAATATCGCCATCCTTGGCAAAACGGCGGGCCAAAGCCCTTCCCAGACCATCACCTGCACCCGTAATGGCGATAATTTTACCCATAATGTCGATCCATAGAACTATTCCTATACTGCGCCACTGTCCTCTATCTGGCGGCGGCGGGCAAGCGGCTTGTCAACATGCCACCCGCCTATCGCGCGCACGATATGGCCGGTTGAGCGGGGGTCACTGCCACCTTATTCCATCACCATATCCCGCGATGGCTGTTCCATCGCTTGTTTCTTTAGCAAAAATGGCAGCGGTGCCACCATCAACAGCAACCACGTAATCGCTCGAAAATTATCCAAATAAGCGATCATCATCGCTTGCCGATTGACCTCGCCATCGACCATCATCATCACCGCCGCGCCATAGCCTTGCAACCGGTCAATTGTATTGGGCAAATCCACCCCCGACACCACCGATGCCGTGACATGTTGGCCAATTTCTGCGTGATTGGTTTGCAACATCCGCGCAAACATTGTCACCATAAAGGAAATACCAAATGATCCACCCAAATTTCGGCTGAGCGCCAACAGCGACGACCCATCGGTGCGCAATTCGGGTGCCAGCGTAGAAAATGCGATCAAATTCATCGGCATAAACACAAAACCCAGCCCCATACCCTGAATAAATCCGGCAATAATCATCGGCGTGGTATCGGTTTCCAAAGTCCAATAGGTCATAGAATGCATCGAATAGGCCGCGATTAAATAACCGCCACAAATCAGATAGCGAAAATCAACCCGCTTCATCAGCTGATTGGTGAAATACATCATGGACAACACACCCAAACCACGCGGTGCCATCAACATGCCACTTTGCAGCACCGAATAATGAAATACATTTTGAAACAGTCCCGGCAACGCCGCCCCCAGCGCAATATTTGTCACCCCCATCACCGCCATAAAGAAAAAACCGGCAATAAAATTGGCGTTCTTGAATAATTTGGGATGGAACAGCGGCTGCGACGTAAAAATTGTGTGTGTAAAAAATAACCAGAAGGCGATGACAACCACCAGCAATTCAACAATGATCTCGCGGCTATCCAACCAATCGCGCCCCTGCCCACGGTCCAGCAACAATTGCAAAGTGCCAAGGCCAATCGCAATCGAAAAATAGCCAAACCGATCCAATTTGCGCTGCATGGCCGGCCGTGTTGGCATCAAAAACCACAATATTGCCAATGCTGGAATGCCAATCGGCAGATTGACATAATAAACCCAACGCCAGCTAAATTCTTCGGTCAAAAAACCGCCCAAAAATGGCCCGCTAATGGGCGCGACCATCACCACCACCCCCCAAAGCCCCATCATTTTGCCCTGCTCGCTGGGTGGGGTCACATCATAAATCACAGTCTGCGATATGGGCAGCAAAAAAGCCCCAGCCACTCCTTGAATAGCACGAAAAACCACCATTTGCCCAAGCGACGTCGCCATGCCGCACAGCGCCGAAGCCACCATAAAGCCAAATGTAGATAGCAAAAACAACCGCCGTGATCCCATGCGATCCGCCAACCAGCCGGTTATCGGCGTGGAAATGGCTCCGGCGATAATAAAGCTGGTCAACACCCAGCTGATCGTATCAACCGAAGCGCCAAGACTGGTCTGCATATGCGACAAAGCGACATTTTGAATCGTCGCATCCAACACTTGGCAGGTCATCACCCCCATCAGCGCCATCAGCAATAGACCGCGATGTTTGACCTTCAGATAAGGCTCATCCGCCGCTATACTGGCCGCATAATCCGCTGCGCTGCTCATCAGTTGCGGGTGTCAATACGGACATGGGTGGACAGACCAGCAATCATCGCCCGCTTTGATGTGTCATCAATAGCAATCCGCACCGGAATCCGCTGGGTCACTTTCACCCAATTGCCGCTGGCATTTTGCGCGGGCAACACCGAAAATTCCGACCCCGTCCCCGCGCCAATGCTGGCGACATGGCCCTTTAATTTCAATTCGGGATAGGCGTCAAAGGTCAGCTCAGCACTTTGCCCGATCCGCATATCAGCCAGCTCGGTTTCCTTAAAATTGGCCTCAACCCAGCTATTTTGGCTTTGCATAATTGTCACAGCGGGCAAGCCGGTGGCCATCATTTGCCCCAATTCCAACCGGCTTGATTGGCTAATCTGCCCACTGACCGGCGCCCGCACTTCGGTGCGCGCCAATTCCAGCTCGGCTTTGCGTTTTTGCACCAAAGCCGCCAGCAGCGCCGGATTCATCCCGGGTGCCGCCGATCCGCTGGCCAATGCCGCCCGCGCTTTTTGCTGCGCGCCCACCTTATTGGCCAGCATATTGCGCGCATTGCTCAAATCATGCTCCACCTGCTGCATCCGCGCCTTGGTGGTAAATCCACGCTCCATCAGCGATGATTGCCGCGCATATTCTGCCTGATTAAACCGGACAGATTCGCGCGCCCCCTCAATATCGGCATCGGTGGTCGACAGATCGGTTTGCAAACCCACCAGTTTCACTTGCGCCCCGGCAATCGCGGCATCGGCTTGGGCAATGGCAATACGGTATGGCTCCGGATCAATCCGAAACAGCAAATCGCCCGCCTTGACCATCTGATTTTCATGCACCGCCACTTCGACAATATTGCCGGTAACTTGGGCGCTGATCGACACTTTGTCCTGATGGATATAGGCATTATCGGTTTTGATAATTCCTTGATTCAGATAAAAATATCCTGAAACCGCGCCAATCACCAGCAAAGGCACCGACAGCATAATCGCTACCCTGCCCCAGCTTCTTTTCGGTGCAATTTCCCCCTGTTCAATCGGCGTGTCCGTCACCTCAATCGGCAAGTTAATCTGCGGATCGCGCTCAGCCATTGGCCGTCTCCTGTGTGCCATCTGCGAAATCCGGCCCAGATTTCCGCGTTAAATTCGTCCGAATACGGTCCAACATCGCCATCAAAACCACCCGCTCATCCGCATCAATACCTTGCAAAGCCGCCTCAAATGTTTCCTCACCCAATGGCTGCAACACGGCCAATTGCGCCATGCCTTTCGCGGTATTATACAGCCGCCACGCCCGCCGATCGGTTGGATCGGTGCGCCGCTCAACCAAATCCGCCTCTTGCAACCGGTCAATCATCCGGCCCAAAGTGATCGGCTCCACTTCCAAAATCTCGGCCAAT
>JBEAOQ010000175.1:0-3305 GCA_041164845.1 Pseudomonadota bacterium
CACCGGCCGCTTCGTGTCCGTCTTTGATAACTTTGACATTCACGCCATCGGCCAATGCGGCAACGGCGTTGACAAATTTGGCGCTGGCCCTGGCGTGCAAGCCTTTGATATTGACGATTTCAATCGTTTTGCGCAGCTCGGTCATGCCAGATTACACCTCTTGACCCAAAAATTCCGAGGCGATTGTGATATAATTGCGTCCCGCATCGCGCGCGGCCGATGCCGCCATTATCACGGTGCCGCATTTGCGCGCACCAGCCAAGCGGATGAGCATCGGCAAATTGATCCCAGCTATGACTTCGACATGGCCCGCCTTCATCAAAGAGATTGCCAAATTTGAAGGGGTGCCGCCGAACAAATCGGTCAAAACCACCACGCCGGCACCGCTATCGACCAGCTTTATGGCCTCGGCAATATCTTTGCGCCGCCGTTCCATGTCGTCATTGGGGCCGATGCACACGGTTTTCACCGCCTCTTGCGAACCGACCACATGTTCCATCACATGCACAAATTCATCGGCTAAATTGCCGTGTGTCACTAATACCAAGCCGATCATGCGGGAATGCAACTCCGAATTTCCAGCTCAAATACGACCGCTTGCGCCATTTGCAAAGGTTTTTTCGAAGCCGTTGGGGTAAGATTTGGCTGGATAGATTTATTTGCGCGCCGCGCCATGAATTAAATCAGTGGCGCGGTTGGCCAGATTGCGGTGCAAAATAGTTGGCCGATAGGCATGTTGAAGCAGGGCTGCGGCAATTTTTTCCGCCATATAGACCGAACGATGTTTCCCGCCGGTGCAGCCAAAAGCGATATGAACATAGGCCTTTGCCTTATCCTTAAATCGCGGCAAAACCGTCAGTAACAGCTGTAAAATTTGATTGTAAACCTCGGCAAAAGCGGGGTCATTTTGGATGAATTCAGCAACAGCGGCATCTTGGCCGGTCAGCGGTCTGATCGCTGGATCCCAGTGGGGATTGTCTAAAAACCGCATATCAAACACAAAATCCGCCACCGGCGGCATCCCACGGGCAAAACCAAAACTGCTAATGGTCAGGGTAATATCTGGCCCATAATCGGGCGCGAATAATTCCCTGATTGCCTGCTGCAATTCATTGGCGGCAAATGCCGTGGTGCTGATCACCATATCGGCCCAGCGGCGCAAAGGTTCCATAATCTCGCGCTCGGCAGAAATTCCTGATGCGGCGGGCATATCTATCGCCAAATGATGCCGCCGCCGTGTTTCATTGTATCGCCGTTGCAGCTCTTCACCCGAACAATCCAAATAAATGGTTGTTAATTCAAGATCATGCCGCTGGTTAAGCTTTTTGACCAGCGAGGTGATGGCATGGGGATTGAAGCCACGGGTGCGCGAGTCAAATCCGATGGCGAGCGGGGTGTGTTCATCGTGGTCAGCTTCGTGGCTGTCTAACAATCTTTCCAGCAAGCGAATGGGAAAATTATCCATCACCTCCCAGCCCAAATCTTCCAACACGCGCAATGCAGTGGTTTTTCCCGCACCCAACATGCCCGTCACCAGCAATACCCGCTGTTTTGTCGCCGTTTTTGGGCGTTGGGTGGAATCGTCGATCATCACTGCCATTTGCGCCGCGAAAGAACAAAAGGGAAGGGGGCAGCCGTGGCTAAATTATCACCGTCCGGTTGAGGGACAGAAATCATGGTCAATCCTATCACGGGCCACATTTGAGGCCATAATGTTGCAACGCCAATTCAGCCTTTATCGGCAAAATCGGCGATTGCGGCCACAAACCAATTTTTGGGATTAAAACACCATATAATTCAATATGTTCGGCCTCAGTTATGAAACGAGGAGCGGACATATCCAGTGTTATATGCAGCGCAATTTGGGTTTGTGCGATAAAGGGCAAGGTCAACAATCCCAGATTTCGCACCTCGATCAGGCCCAATGTTTCTGGATGTGCGGTGGCGATAAGCTGGCCCGATTTCTGCTCTAACAGCACGCCATCATCGCCGACCAACTCCGCGCCGCGATCAATCAACCCCAAGGCCAGGCTGGATTTTCCACTTCCAACGGCGCCGCTTATCAGAATGCCTCGTCCTGATATGGCCACACAACTCGCTTGGAAAAAGATGCTAGCTTTCACAATTCAGGCTCAAATTCAGGCTGGAATAAGGGCAAAATGATCAGCATTCTGGCACCAGACAGACCATCATGGCGATTATGCGCGGTCAAACTGCCTTCATGGGCTTCGATAATGGTGCGGGCGATGGCCAGGCCCAATCCACTATGCTGACCAAAATCTTCGTTTTCGGGACGCCAAGAATGGAATCTTTCAAAAATTTTTTCCCGCGATTCTATGGGTATTCCCGGGCCAGAATCTATCACCTCGATCCGCAGTTTGTCGATCTCCGTCGAAAAACTGATGGTAATTTCACCCTTATCCGGCGAAAATGATACAGCATTATCCAGAAGATTGGCAAACACCCGCATCAAACGTGATGGGTCGCCGGAAACCAAAAATGGGCCAGAATTTTGAAAGGTAAGGGCTATGTTACAATGGTTTGCTGTCGTTTGCCGGTTGCGTGCGGCCACCAATGTCTCGGTCAACAGCGCCAGATCAACCGGCTCAAATGTGGCGCGGCTTAATTGGGCGTCAATTCTGCTGGCTTCGGCAATTTCGGTGACGAGTCGGTCAATCCGCTGAACATCATGCGCGGCGATCGCGGTAAGCTGGCTGCGCAATTCGGCATCTTCAATTTTTTCTAGGGATTCGAGGGCACTACGCAAGGAGGCCAAAGGGTTTTTTATCTCATGCGCCACATCTGCGGCAAAAGTTTCCACCGCGTCAATCCGTTTGCGCAAAGCAGAGGTCATGTCGGAAATGGCCCGCGCCAACAGGCCAATTTCATCGCCGCGATCGGGCAAACGCGGCACCACCACCGCCCGATCGCGGCCCAATCGCACCCGCACCGCTGCCCGCACCAATTGGCGCAAAGGTTTGACAATGGTGCGGGCCAAAAACAACGACAACATCACCGAAACCGCCAATGCGCCGCCAACCACGAACACCAAAGTTTGCCGCGCATCGCGCACAGCTTGGGTAATATCGCGCGGGTTGCGCATGGTGAACAATATCTGGCCATCCGCGCCAAATTTGGTGGCTGCGGTAATGATCGGCGTGCGATCTGGGGCAAATCTGACCCTAACATGGGTTTTCTTCGCCGCCGTCGCCGCGCCAATTTCCGGCCATTGGGCGGCAATATCCAGATGGGCTTCGGTATAACTGCCCGACATGCCGCTGCCCAAAATGGCATCCATCGCGCGG